>CAZVLI010000215.1:0-6846 GCA_964627965.1 uncultured Rhodospirillales bacterium | reverse complement strand
GACGCAGCGGCCCAGGCGAGCTCGATCCGGCCGACCGTGCCCGGACCGAGTCTGCGCCTGGGCCGGCGGGTGTGGCTCGCCGCCGATGATTGGCGCACCCGATTGGCGGCGCGCAAGCGCAAGGCGAGGGGCTGGTGATGGCCTGGCTACCGGAGGAGTGGGGCCAGCATGGCGGCTTCCTGGCCGGCGTCGCCTTCGTGCTGTGGCTGCTGTGGAAGCTGTTCGGCGGCTACGCCATGCGCCTTCTGCGCCCGGCCGACCAGAACCTGCTGCACGAGATCATGGCCCAGCTGCGTGAACTACGCGCCGACGTCCGCGAGGCCCGCGACGAACTCGCCCAGGTCAAGGAACGCGTCAGCCACATCGAGGGACAGTTGCGGCATCTGTTGTAGATCGGGCTGGAACATATTGAGAACATTTGTGCTCTCAGCTACAATCACCAACTAAGGAGTCCACGCCAATGGACAACGAACCAACTTTTCCCGATGGTTCTAGTAACTGGACCAGAATTGGCCTCGCGGCCGATTGGCTGTCGGATCGTATGAAATCTGGTTCATCGAGAAACCGACCGGCAAACCTGTTACGTGACCCGGCGGGACAAGATGATGTCACTTTCACTGGCGTGGTAACACACCTCCGCGAAAGGGATTTCGTGAGTGACGATGCGCCGACGCCGGATCCGGCGGAGTTGCGTCGATGTAATAAGGCTTGTGACCGTGGCGGGAAGGCAATGGAGCGCTACTGTCTTTCACTCCCAAACGCGAGACTCCGCGCAGCATGTTGGGTTGCAGCGAAAGCAGGCGATGTTGCGTGCCGCAATTGGTGCTATTGGCACTATGGAGATTGACCCTGACTGATCCAGCGCATGATGTCGAATCTACAGGCTCGGCGGCAATAGCGACCCGCTGCCTCAAGGTCGAAGGGCGCCGGCGGCCGGTCGTGGTCTCGGTCTACGCGCCGCGACAGGTGGGCGAGGAGGAGTGGGCCTGCGGCTGGCGTGTTACCGGCATGCGGAAGCGCAAAGATGCTTATGGCATTGACGCCATCCAGGCGCTGACCTTGGCCCTGCAAGCTATCCGCCAGCACCTCGACACAGCGAAGGCGAAGTACACTTGGCTGGCCGAACCTGGCAATCACGGCTTCGAGCAGACCATCGTAACTGTGTTCGGTATGGATCACGCCCGGCGCATGGCGAAACTGGTCGAACACGAGACGACACAATTCGTGCGCAATGAAGTGAAGCGCCGCCGACAACGCCGGAAGTAGGTGCGAACTTCGCGCCGACATCGGTGAGGCCCACGAGAAACTCGCTCAGGTCAAGTAGCGGGTCAGCCAATTCGAGGGTCATCTGCCGTACTTGATGTAGGGCGCCTTGGCCCACTTTGGTATCGTGCGGACATGCCAAGACAGTTGGGGCAGAGGTATGCCAGACCGCAAGAGTTCAGCCAAGGCGCAGAGATCTACGCTGGTCGGCGGTGATGATCTCACGCCGGACGAAGTCGACGAGTACTTCCGGGGCTGTGAAACCCAGGAAGCGAGGGAACGCATGCTATTGGCCGGGGCCATCTTGAGGTTGCGGCGCAAGTTGTTGCGGGAGACACGCAAGCGCGAAAGCGAGGAGAACTGATCGTCGAGGTGCTCGGCTGCGGTGCTGTCGGAAGGCTACGGGCGCGGCACGCACCTCTATACCGTCGATCCCGTCAACCTGAATGGGACCGGAGCCGCCACGGCAGGAGGCGGTGATCTCGCGCTGGACCCGTTTGTCAGGACGCAGCCGGATTTCGCCGCGACGCGGGACAATACCTCTGTGTGGGACAATTACACCGCGACCGATCGAAGTCTGTCGATCGGCAACGCCCTGGCTGGTTTCGGGCGCCCCTACGACCCTCCGCCATCGGCATACGCGACACCACACGATGTCAATGCGATCCACGAGGATATCGCTCGGCGCGTCGTGCCGAAGATTCTCGAACAGTACAAGGCCCCAAGATATCGATAGGTTCTCTCCGAGAATGCAGAACATGCCTTTTGCCCGATGCCTGGCGGTCGTCATCCTGTCGGTATTGCTGGCAGGGTGCACCTTGCTGTTTCCAAGGGATGTTGAGCTTGTATCTGTGACCGCGATCGACAGTTTTGGCGAAGCTGAACTTCACCTGCATGAAAGCTTTGGTTACGGCTTGGATGAAGTGATGGATTCAGAAGGCATTAAGAAGTTTGAACGCTCGCTGTATGGTGGTAGTGGCAAGGCTCCACGACCGCGCGAGCACGAGTTGATGTTCAAGGTTGAGCTCTTGACCTCGCACGATCTGGCCATGCGGAGTGCTGATGGTGGCCACTATCCGTGGGTGAAGGGAGGGCTCTGCGACCACCCCGATACCGCGGACACGTACCTCTCGGAGTTGTATTGGGGCGGTCACATAGCCGGTTTCTACTATGATGAAGCAGCACGAAACGCACGCGCTTTGGGGAAACCGGACTTCACCTACTACTTCTACTTTCGCGCCAGTCCGAGAGAGGTGGCGCCGGCTTATCCGCCGACCCATTTCATCGACCACAACAAGAAGCCGGAAGACATCTGCTTTCAGGTCGACGCCAGCGGCTATGGGGTGAGCGAGGTCTCAAACATCGTCAAGATACCGAAGGCGGCGATCGCGGCGGCGCTGCGCGACCTGCCGCCGGCGTTTTGAGAGTAGGTCTTGCGCCGGGCTGAACGGACTGTGACCGATCAGCCCGTCATCGCCACCCGCACCCTCAAGGTCGAAGGCCGCAAGCGGCCGGCCGTGGTGACGTTCCATGCGCCACGCCAGACGGGCGACGAAGAGTGGGCCTGCGCCTGGCGCGTCACCGGCATGCGCAAGGCCCGCGATGCGTATGGCGTCGACGCGGTCCAGGCGCTGAGCCTGGCGCTTCAGGCGGTGCGCCAGCATCTCGACGCCTCGTCCTTGCGCTATACCTGGCTCGGCATCGACTCCGGTAACCACGGCTTCGAGCAGACCATCTTCACCGGCTACGGCATGGATTTCGCGCGCCGGATGGCCCGGATGATCGAGCGGGAAACCACGCGGTATGTCCGGCGCCATGTGCCGCACCGCCGCCAGCGCCGCGACCGCTAGCCACCCCACCTCACATCGCTGACAAGGAGACTGTCGCATGGCGTTGCCCGTGCTGACCGCGGTCCTGCCCCTGATCGGGCAGGTCGTCACCCGTCTGTTTCCCGATCCCGACGAGGCCAAGCGTATCGAGGCCGACATCACCCGCGAGCTGATCACCGCGCACCAGGGGGCGCTCGCCGCCGCGCAGGCGGTGATCGTCGCCGAGGCGCAGGGCGACAGCTGGCTGCAGCGCAACTGGCGGCCGCTGCTGATGCTCTGCTTCGTGCTGATCCTGTTCAACAACTATGTCGCCGCGCCTTACGCCCGCGCGCTCGGACTGGAGCTGCCGACGCTCGACCTGCCGCAGGGTGCCTGGGCGCTGCTGAACATCGGCGTCGGCGGCTACATCGCCGGCCGCAGCGCCGAGAAGATCCTCGGCAAGCGCGACCGCTGACGGAAACAAATTGAGAACATCTGCCGCGCACCCTACATTCCTGATAAACGGAACGAACCCATGTTCGACGAGCTCGATATTCCCCAGGACATCAGCCGCGAGAAGCAGATGCGCATGGCGGCCAAGTGGTTGACCACGCCGCCGGTCCCGCGGCACAAGCCGCCGGCGCCAGAGCCTTCCACGACAGTCCCCCCAACAGTGCTCGCCGCACGGCCGGCGCCCGGCGCCGCGTCCCCGCCAGTGTGGGCCAAGGTCGATCTCATGAACGTGCGCGCCGACATCGCCGAGACCGAGCGACGCATGCGCTATGGCGTATCGCACCCGGGGGACGATTACCGGCTCCGCGCTTTGCGCCTGCGCGAGGCTTCGTTGGCCGCAACGCGGGTGGACAACGTGCCGCTGCCGAAACCGACGATTGACGAGGGCCGGATCGGGCCCGGATCGTATCCGACCGGTCGGGGTGTGCGACCGGCGATCGATGCCTACATGGCGACCCAGTTCGCGAATGCCTGGGGCGGTACGGGAGCATACTCGCCAGACCGGTTCGGCTGGCACGATTATGTCGCCGGCCCGCACATGGCGGCATCCAATGCCTTCAACCTGCCGCAGTCCGTCGTGCGCAGCGAGGCGTCTCGTGCAGGTGTGCCCGGTCAAGATCCCTCAGAACCGATCCGAAGCCGCGAGGCATACGTCGCTTACGACCCACGCTACGGATTTCCGGTTGGTCGCGTTAGGTCGACTATTAGTCCCGACGGCCTGACGATCACCAACGAAACGGAGTTTCCGCATCTGCTCCAAGACGGAAATGTGGTTCGCCGGTTCATGCGGGCGCCGGATGGCTCTTGGTACGTGGCGACGCGTGGCGTCGGCAACAACGTCATCCCGTTGATGAACGTCCTCAACGAATGGCAGGGGCCGAAGGTGTTCCGTCACATGGACGACGCGATGCGCGACCGGATCGAGCGGCGCTATCGAAACAGGTGAAGCGATGACGAAGTGGAGATGGATCGGGTTGTCTGTTGTCGTGCTGTTCGCGGCAAGCGGTCTCGGCATACATCTTTTGATCGATAGCATGTGCTTGAGCGATCGGGGGTACCCCCTAGCGCCGTCGCGCAATGTCGAGATCAAATTGCCTGACGGTACGATAAGTAGATTTGTTGAGACGTTCCGCGGCTACGCGGAAGACAACGGCTTCTCGTTCCACCCCAATCCGCTCCATCCGAAACTGCCGCGTCTGCACTTCGATCTTTGCCGTGACGACGTCAGCATGAGTGGGGGCAATCCCTTCGATCTGCACACGTTCGACCTTTCTTACTACGAGCGCCGCGTGGACCCGTTGCCACCAGCCGCCCTGGATGGCCTGGTCGCGAGCCTGCGCGAGGCCATTAGCGTCATAGACGGCGCCGAGCTCACCGAACTGCCGACCCCGGAGCCTCGCAAGACGGGCGACGAACGGTGACCTCGCGGACCGCGACATGCGCCGACATTGCCGAGACCGAGCGGCGCACGCGCTATGGCGTGTCGCACCCGGGGGACGATTACCGGCTCCGCGCTTTGCGCCTGCGCGAGGCTTCGTTGGCCGCAACGCTGGTCAATATTCGAGGGGCCTGACGATGAGATACTAAGCCGAAGTAGCGATTGCTGCGGTTGCGATGATCGTTTGTGTGGAGCTGATGCAAGTTGTTGCCAAAGATTGGGTTCTGCCTTTGTCTGATCCGGAGAGTCTGACTTCCGATGTCGTGTCTTGGTTCGGAAGAATCATACCAATTTCGCTCTTTGTCGCCTTTGTCTACTTTCGGCGCCAGAATCGGGGGCGAACTGGAAAGTAAAGGGCGAGTTCGTGGCGGGCCGGCCCAGTTGTGCGTATTTCGGCCCACCTCGTGGCGGCAGATCACAGTCTCAATCGGAAGCGTTTCAGATGGCTCGCACCGTTTGGTGCATTGTCCAACTGCGCTAGAACGGGTGCGGTAATGCGCTTATCTGACAGGCACCGAGCGCTGTCACCGATCGACTGGTGCCTGATCTTGTTGTGTTTCGGACCTGTTGTATTCGGGCTGGTGGTCGCGGCGTTGGATCTGTCCCCGATCACGTGGCTGATCGTCGACTATTCCCGGCGTCTGCTCATTATTCTGGCCGTATGGTTCGTGGTGGCGCGTGGGCTTGTTTATCGCGCGGAGAGCGGAACGGCGTTGCCGACGGCGATCGTTATCGTCGGCGGCCTGTTCCTGCTGTACAAGGTGTTGCGGACCGCGCTGGCGCATTTGCCGCCGGCCGTGGCTGACCTGTTTGCCTATGACAGCTATCCGCGTATCGCCGACCCTGGTCTTGTCGCCATCGACCTCGTTGTTGGACTGCTACTCGTCGCGGCGAGCGAGGAGCTGGCTTTTCGCGGCCTACTGCCCGCGCTGCTGGAAAAACTGACGACAAGCCCGGTGCTCATCGTGCTGGTCAGCGCCGTCGTATTCGGCCTACTGCATCTTCGGTTCGGGCTGGGAAGCGCGATCAACGCGACCCTTCTGGGTCTCGCCTTCGGCGTCGTCGCGATGGCGACACGGCGGCTTTGGATTGTTGTCGTCGCACACTACCTGATCGACCTGTCAGGCTTTGGCGCGGATTACGGCGTGCTCTAGCCCGGTGTGGTGGAGTAGGTGCCGCGGCCGACGGCGACCAGCTTGTCGTTGCTGTCCCACACGTCGATGTCGACGACGCCGACGGTGCGGCCGGCGCGGCGCACGGTGGCGGTGCCGCGGATCGACGGGCCGAAGGCCGGGCGCAGGTAGTCGACGCGGAAGTTGATCGTCGGCACGCCGGCCTTCAGGCCGACCACCAGCGCATAATCGCCGACGGTGTCGATGAACGAGGCGATCGGGCCGCCGTGGAACTGGTTGGTGCCGGCGCCGCGCTCGAACTCCGGGCGCATTGGCATGGTCATCGAGATCGACGGCCCGGCGTCGAGGTCGATCTCGGTACAGGTCAGGTTCATGAACGAGATGAACGGCGACTTGCCGAGCAGTTCGTTGATCTGATCCACCGTCATCGCGTCGTCGCTCATCGTTTCCTCTCGTCTCAGTCGCCCAGTGTGCCGAGCTTCGCCGCCAGGTCCTTGGCGATGCCGGAGCGGTCGACCTTGCGCGCGCCGGTCAGCGGCAATGGTTCGTCGGTCAGCACCAGCCGGCGCGGGTGGGCATAGGCCGGGCCGTTCTGCAGTGTGAAGGTCTTCAGCGTCGCCTCGTCGGCCGCGGCACCGTCGCGCAGGACCACCAGCGCCGCCGGCGCATGGCCCTTCGAGCGGTGTTCCAG
>CAZVLI010000214.1:0-6873 GCA_964627965.1 uncultured Rhodospirillales bacterium | reverse complement strand
CGAAATTCTAGCTGGGCAGTACCGCCTAAAACTCGCTGGGCCTGACCAGGATCGTCGTGCTGCTGGCGCTGCCCTGGGGCCCGGCCGTCGCGGCACTGGTCGCGGCGATGCTGGCCGCCGGCGGCCTCGCCTGGCTGGCGCGCAACCGCCTCGGCGGCCAGACCGGCGACGTACTGGGCGCCGGCTGCCAGGTCGCCGAGACCGTGTTTCTGCTGGCCTTGGCCGCGGCGCTGTCCTAAACGGCCGTCATGGACGAGCAGGCCGAACCGATCAGCCCCTGCGTGGGTGTCTGCGTCATCAACCAGGACACCGGCATGTGCTACGGCTGCTACCGCCACATCGCCGAGGTCGGGCGCTGGATGATGATGACCAAGGACGAGCGCCGCGAAGTGCTGCGCGCCGTCGCCGAACGCCGCGAGGCCGACCCCGACCGCAAGCGCAGCTAACGCCGCGATGCTGGAACTGGCCGCCGCCCTGCTATTCCTGCTGGTGGCTGGCGTCCTGGGATGGCTATTGCTGTTCTCGAAGCTCTTCCGGCTCCTGCGCCGCCGGAGGAGCCGCTAGTTCGCCGCGTCGACCAAGTGCACGAAGCTGCCGGCGATGTGGCCACGAGTCTCGCCGAGCGGGCCGAGGTCGCGGCCAATGGCGTCGGTGCCGTTCATCAGCGGTTGTGCCGCCGCCGCCACCGTCGACGTCGCGTAGTGGAACTCGTGCCCGCGAAAACGGTGGCCCGCGGCTCCAAGCGGGCTGTCGCTCGCCAGCGTGACATTGCGATAGCCGAGCCGCCGGCGGGGCGACGAGAAGGAACATTCCAGGCCCAGCAGACCGGCCATGCGGTGCCGCTGTCCGGCGCCGTCGACCAAGCCCTGGCCCATCACGATATAGCCGCCGCACTCGCCATAGATCGTCGTGCCGCGCTTGGCCGCCGCGCCGAGGCTGGCCAGGAACCGCCGTGCCTCGGCGAGCTGTCCGGCCCAGACCTCCGGATAACCGCCCGGCAGGTAGATCGCGTCCGCCGTCGGATCCGGGGTCTGGTCGGCCAGCGGGCTGAACCGGCTGATCTCGGCCCCGGCCGCGTGCCAGCCGGCGATCACGTGCGCGTAGCAGAAGCCGAAAGCGTCGTCGTCCGCGACCGCGATGCGCTGTCCCAGCGGCGGGACCGGCGTGCCCGGGGCCGCCTGCAGATCGATCTCCGGCACCTGCGCCAGCGCCTGAACCGCGCGCAGGTCGACATTCGCCGCCAGCACATCGGCAATGGCGTCGAGCTTGCGCAACAGGTCCGGGTTCTCACGCGCCTGCCGCAGGCCGAGGTGCCGCGATGGCACGGTCAACGCCTCGTGCTCTGGCACCGTGCCGACCAGCGGCGGCCCGATCAGGGCGCTGGACAGCAGGTCGGCATGGTGCGGCCCGCCGACCCGGTTCAGCACCACGCCGGCCACCGGCACCTCGGCGCGATAGGTCGCGAAACCGTGCACCACGGCCGCCAGCGACGGCCCCTGCCGGCGCGCATCGACCGTCAGCAGGACCGGCAGGCGTAGGCGGGCGGCCAGGTCGGCGGTCGAGCCGGTGCCGTCGCGAGCGCCGTCGAACAGCCCCATGACGCCCTCGCCGATGACGATGTCGGCGCCGTCGGCCAGCGCCTCGATCAGCAGGTCCTGGGTCTCCACCCGCATCGCCCAGGGGTCGATATTGCCGGCACGCCCGCCGGTCGCGGCGTCCAGGTAGCCGACGTCGATATAGTCCGGCCCGACCTTGAAGGCGCCGACGACCAGGCCGGAACGCGCGAAATGACGCGCCAAACCGGCTGCGAGCAGGGTCTTGCCGCTGCCCGTCGACGGCGCGGCGACGGCGATGGTCGGCGTCATCGCCCGGCGGCCTCGCCGAGCTCTTGGTCCAGCGGATCCGGGTCGAGCCGGCGACCGGCCAGCGCGCCCAGCCAGTCCAGCCCCGGCCGCAGCCGCACGACCGGCCCGATGGCAACCACCGCCGGCGGCTGGATGTCCGACGCGGCGACGTCGACGGCGCAAGCCCCCAGCGTCGTCTCCAGCACGCGTTGGCGCGAGGTCGCGGCGTCGGCGACCACGGCGACCGGGTCGGCCGGGTCGCGCCCGCCGGCGATCAGCCGATTGGCGATGTTGTCGAGGTGTTTCAGCGCCATGTACAGCACCAGCACCGGCGCCCCCTTGGCGAGAGACGCCCAGTCCAGCCCGCCCGGCGGCTCGCCGGTCGCGGCATGGCCGGTGATGAAGGTGACGGCGGCGTTGGCGTCGCGATGGGTCAGCGGCACGCCGGCATAGGCCAGCCCGCCGATGCCGGCGGTGACGCCCGGCACGATGCGGAACGGGATGCCGGCCTCGACCAACGCCAGCGCCTCCTCGCCGCCGCGTCCGAAGACGAACGGATCGCCGCCTTTCAAGCGCAGGACACGCTTGCCGGCTCGCGCCAATGCCACCAGGCGGCGCGAGATGTCGGCCTGGGTCGGCGAGGGCTTGCCGCCGCGCTTGCCGGCGTGGATCAGTTCTGCCCCCGGCCGCGCCAGCCCCAGCACCGAGGCATCGACCAGCGCGTCGTGCACCACCACGTCCGCCTGCCGCAAGCCGTGCCAGGCCAGCAGGGTCAGCAGCCCGGCCTCGCCCGGCCCGGCGCCGGCAAGCCACACCCAGCCTGGTTCCAGGTCGGGGAAATCCGGGAAAACGGGGGGCGACGACAACGACATGACAGCCGCTTTATCGCATGTCGCGCGCGGCCGTCCTATAGACTGCGGCCATGTCGGAGACGACCGATACACGGGGCGACCGGCCGCTGCGCCGGGGCTGGACCACGGGCGCCTGCGCCGCCGCCGCGGCCAAGGCGGCGGCGACCGCGCTTGTCTCCGGCAGCTTTCCCGATCCGGTCACGATCCGCCTGCCCGGCGGCCAGACGCCCGCCTTCGCGCTGGCCCGCGAGGAACGGGTCAACGACACCGCGACGGCGGGAATCGTGAAGGATGCCGGCGACGACCCGGACGTCACCCACGGCGCGCTGGTTATCGCGACGGTACGGCCCGGCGGCGACGGCATCCGCTACAAGGCCGGCGCGGGCGTCGGCACCGTCACCAAGCCCGGCCTGCCGCTGGCCGTCGGCGAGCCCGCGATCAACCCCGTCCCGCGCCGGATGATCGCCGAGTCCCTGGCTGATGCCGGCCTGCAAGACGCCGAGGTCGAGATCGCCATTCCCGGCGGCGAGGAACTGGCGCAGAAGACGCTGAACGGACGGCTCGGCATCGTCGGCGGCCTGTCGATCCTGGGCACCACCGGCATCGTCGTGCCGTTCTCCTGCGCCGCGTGGATCGCCTCGATCCATCGCGGCATCGACGTCGCCCGCGCCGAGGGCCTGCCCCACCTCGCCGCGGCGACCGGCAGCGTCTCCGAGGCCGCCGTCCAGGCGCTACATGAGCTGCCCGACGCGGCGCTGATCGACATGGGCGACTTCGCCGGCGGCACCCTGAAGTACCTGCGCCGCCACCCGGTGCCGCGCCTGACCATCGCCGGCGGCTTCGGCAAGCTGACCAAGCTGGCCGCCGGCGAGATGGACCTGCATTCGTCGCGCAGCCGGGTCGACCCGGCACTGCTGGCCGCGATGCTGACCGAACTCGGCGCCAACGACGCCTTGCGCGAACGGGCGTTGAACGCCGACAGCGCCGCCCAGGTCCTGCTGCTGGCGAACGAGGCGGGCCTGCCGCTGGCCTACAGGGTCGCGGCGCGAGCGCGGGCGGTGGCGCTGGCCATCCTGGCCAGTGGCACCGAGGTCGAGGTCTGCGTCTTCGACCGCCAGGGGGCGTTGATTGGCCGCGCCTGAGGTCCTGATCCTGGGTGGCACCACCGAGGCCGCCGGACTGGCTCGACAACTGGCCGCCGAGAGCCGTTTCGCACCCGTAACGTCCCTCGCGGGCCTGACCGCAAACCCGACCCATGCGGACCGTATCGGCGGCTTCGGCGGCGCCGCCGGCTTGGAGGCATACCTGCGCGATCGCCGCCCCGCCGCCGTCATCGATGCCACCCACCCCTTCGCCGTCAGAATGGCCGCCAACGCGGTCAAGGCAACGGCAGCGACCGGGATCCCGTTGGTGCGTCTGGAACGCCCACCCTGGCCGCAACGCCCCAATGACGACTGGCTGCACGTCCCGGACCTGGAGGCGGCGGCAGCACAAGTCGCCGATCTCGACGCGCGCGTTTTCCTCAGCTTGGGCGCCGCGCACCTCGATGCGTTCGCGGCGTGCCGACGCCCCTGGCTGCTGGCGCGCGCCATCGACCCGCCGCGGCACCGTCCATTCCGACGGGGGAAACTGACCGCCGGTCGCGGTCCGTTTACTTTCCTTTGCGAGCTTTCGCTTATACGTCTTCATCGCATCGACCTGCTGGTCGCGCGCAACAGCGGCGGCGGCGCCACCTACGCGAAGATCCGCGCGGCGCGCCACCTGGCGTTGCCGGTCGTGATGATCGACCGGCCGCAACGAGCGCCGGCCGCGCTGGTCGCTGACGTCGAGAGTGCCCGCGCCTGGCTTGAACGCCACGCGGGATGAAGTAACGGGGGTCTTGCCATGAGTCTCATCGAGGACTCGGCAGAATCGATTATCCGCAGCAGCGGCTCGGAACTCGGGCCGCTCGAGGCGCTGTATCGCGACAGCCGGATGCAGCCGCCCACGGTGAAGCTGGCACCGCGGCACGACGAGATCCCCTTGGCCACGCACCGGTCGCTCTGGCAGTGGTGGAGCGCACAGGCCGATCAGGACGCGCTGCCGAACATGGACCTGATCACGCCGGCGGCGCTGAAGCCCTATTTGGGGCGGCTGATCCTCATGGAACCGATCGACGGCGGCGCGGACTTCCGCTACCGCCTGTACGGCAGCACCATCGCCCACTTCGTCGGCAACGACTTCACCGGCAAGCTGCTGTCGGAGACCTACACGCACCGCGAGTTCCCCGAAGTGGCGATGAGCTGCCACCTGGCAACGTTCCGCGCCTCGATCCAGGCCCGATGCCCGCTCTACATGGCGGAGAACCGCGACCACAAGGTGACGCCCTACACCTGGCACCGGCTGCTACTGCCCTTTGCAGACGCCGAAGGCACGGTCGCCCGCGTGGTCCTCTACACGGTGCCTTGCGACAACAACGGGGCGCCGATGCCGGCCTGGCGGATGACCGACGCCTAGCCGCCGCGCCGCGGCCGCAGCACGTGGCGATGGTCGGCCGCATAAAGCCGGCTGTCGATGAAATCGTGATCGGCCAGCGCCGGCCCGACCAGGATCAGCGCCGTGCGGGTAATCTTCGCCGCCCGCACCCGCTCGCGGATGTCCGCCAGCGTGCCACGGATCACCTGCTCGTCCGACCAGCTCGCCCGGTAGACCACCGCGACGGCGCCGTCCTCGCCATAGTGCGGCGCCAGTTCACGGCAGACATGCGCCAGGTTGCGAACCGACAGGTGGATCGCCAGCGTCGCGCCCGTCGCGGCGAAATTCGCCAGCGTCTCGCCCGACGGCATCGCCGAGGCCTTCATCGTGGTTCGCGTCAGCACTACCGACTGTGCGATCTCCGGCAGCGTCAATTCGCGCTTCAAGGTCGCGGCGGCGGCGGCGAAGGCCGGCACGCCCGGCACGATCTCGTACGGAATGTCCAGCGCGTCGAGCCGGCGCATCTGCTCGGCGATCGCACCGTAGAGCGACGGATCGCCGGAGTGCAGCCGCGCCACGTCGTGACCGGCGCCATGCGCGGCTTCGATCCGCGCGACGATCTCGTCGAGGTGCAGCGGCGCCGTGTCCGTGACTTGGGCGCCCGCCGGCGCCCAGTCCAGCATCTCGGCCGGAATCAACGAACCGGCGTAGAGCACCACCGGACAGCGCGCCAGAAGATCGCGGCCGCGCACGGTGATCAGGTCCGGCGCGCCCGGGCCGGCACCGATGAAATAGACCGTCATGCCCGAACCGCCTCCCGCCTGTCCTGCCATTGCAGGATCATGATGCCGGCCAGCACCAGGGCGCCGCCGGCGAACTGCATGCCGGTCAGCAGGTCGCCGAACAGCGCGAAGCCGGCGACAATCGACGCCACCGGCTGGATATTGCCGTACATGGCACAGTTCAGCGCGCCGATGCGCACGATCGCCAGGTAATAGAGCGGAAAACCGGACGCCTGCAGGATCGCGACGCCGAACATGCCGGCCCAGCCCCCGGGCGTCGTCGGCAGCACCAGCTCGCCGCTCGGAATCGAAATCAGCAACAACGCCGCGCAGGCCACCGTCGCCATGTGCAACGTGGCCACCCAGGTGTCGATCTTGCCGGCGACCTTCTGCCCCATCCACACGCCGTTGATCGCCGTGCAGACCGAGGCCGACAGTGCCAGGATCACGCCAACCGGATTGACCGCGTTCAACGACACGCCGAGCATCAGCGCGATGCCGGCGAAGGCCACCGCCACCGCGCCATAGCGCACCGGCCCGACCGTGAAGCGGAGCACCAGGCCGTTGATCAGCGCGATCACCGGCGGGAAGGTGAAGAACAGCAACGCCGCCAGCGGGATCGAGATGAACTCCACCGCGCCGACATTGCCGTAGAACATCATCAGCATCAGCAGCCCGAGCCCGAACAGGTGCGGGTACATGCCCGGCGGTGGGCGCAGCGAGCGCCCGGTCACCAGGCAGAACACCAGCAGCCAACCCACGGCGACCACGCTGCGCAGGCTTGCGACCGTCAGGCCGTTGGTGCCGCCTTCGTAGGCGAAGCGCGAGATCGCAATCGCCAGGCCGAGCATCGCGGCACTGAACAGCGCCAGGAAGATGCCAGTTTGCCGGTCGGTCATGGTATGCGTCTCACGCCTGTGCCCAGCAGGCTCGACGCACTAT
>CAZVLI010000213.1:0-6882 GCA_964627965.1 uncultured Rhodospirillales bacterium | reverse complement strand
CCCGTCGAGCCCGTCGCGCTCGAGAACCTGAGCCCCGGCTTCCAGCAGCGCCGCGACGGTGGCGCGGCTGCGCGCCTGGGCCGGCCGTTTTCGGGGCTTCAGTGCCGCGTCGTCGGTCATGCCGAAAGGCGAGTTGAGAACATGAGCAATTATTCGCATTTATGGGTCATCACCGCAACGGAGCGACGACGATGACCGAGATGACGATCTTCATGCTGGTGCGCGCGACCCCGGCCTGGCTGGCGTTGACCCCGACAGAGCGCTTCGCCTTCGTCGGCGAGACCATCCGGCCGGCGCTGGCCGAACGCCCGGAACTGGCCTTGCGCTACTTCGACGCCGAGGCCTTCTCGGCCCGGGTCAGCGACGTGATGATGTGGCGGGTCGCCGACATGGCGCAGTGGCTCTCGCTGGTGGAGGACCTGCGCGAGACACGCTTCTGGGGCGACTACTTCGAGGTCCTCGACATCATCCCCGCCGTCGAGGACGCCTACGCCACCCACTACGGCGTGGATCGGGTCGGCGCATCTACGCCCGCAGGCTGAGACGTCGCAGGAGGCCCTGCCAGAACTCGCCGACGAGCTGGCCGTGACGAACCGGCGGCAGGCCGTGGCGGGCGGGGTGGTCGGGCGGGACGGTGTTCCAGCCACCGTGCTCGACCGTCACCCGCGTGCCGGCGGTCACCGCGCGGAAGGTGACCTCGACGTGCGTGATCTCGCCAGCGCGGAAGTTCGGCAGACGCCATTCGAAGGCGAGCCGCTCGCCCGGCTCCCACACGGTCACGCGCCCGACTTCATAGACCTCGCCGCCGGGGTAGGTCTCCACGAGCCGGCCGTCGGGCCCCGGCTCGAAGCGCAGCGAGCCACCACGGCCGGGATTGAACTCGAACGCCCGGCCCTTGCCCCACCACAGGCCGATATCCTGGGTGAACAGCTCGAAGGTGCGCACCGGCTCGGCCGGTACCGTCACCGCGACCATCACCGAGGCGCCGCTCACTTGCGCCCTTCCCCGTCGCGTTCGACATGCTCGCGGAAGGCCGCGAGCTGATCGGTCCACAGGGCGGCGACCTCGGCCAGCCAGTCGGACAGCGCCGCGAAACGCTCCTCGCGCAAGCGGTAGACGCGCACCCGCGCATCGCTGTCGGGCGAGCTTTCCTCGACCAGCCGGCTCAGACGAAGCACGCGCAGGTGCTTGCTCATCGCCGGACGCGGCAGGCCGATCAGGTCGGCCAGCTCGCTCGCCCGTCGCGGTCGCTCGCGCAGGAGCTCGACCGCCTGGCGCCGCGCCGGATCGGCCAGCGCCGCCAGCGTGTCGTCGACGCTCAGGGCTTGATCGTCTCGACCGACCATTCGCCTTCCGACATCTCGTCGTCGCTCAACGTGCGCACGGTCTGGGCGAAGGTCCAGCGATGTCCCTCCGGATCGACGGCGCGGTAGGTCCGGTCGCCGTAGAACTGGTCGGTCGGCGCCATCTCGATTGTCGCGCCGGCGGCGACGGCCCGCGCGTGATGCGCGTCCACGTCGTCGACCTGGATGTGCACGGTACCGGTGTTGGCGCCGTCGAGCTGCTGCGGGCTCTTCGCCCAGGGCGCCCAGTCGACCGGCCCCAGCGAGAAGCCGCCATCGCCGAAGCTCATCTGCGCGTGGCCAATGCGGCCTTCGTCGTCGGTGACGCGCAGCGTCAATTCGAACCCGAAGGCGGCCTCCAGGAAGTCGATCGCGGCCGCCGGGTCCTTGTAGAAGACCCCAGGCGACACCGTATTCGTTCTGGCCATCGTCATCGCTCCCATCTGCTTGCCCAAACAAATGTGCGACGACAGACAACAGTTGTCAATACTGGAAACTATACTACACGAGAGATGCCCGATCGGGGACCGGGCACCTCGCCGTACCGCCTAACCTTGCGTGAGCAACTTTTCGATCTTGCCGATCGGATGGTTGGTGAGTGTCTTGTCGACCTCGGCGATGACACGGCCGGAAACCTCGGTGTGCCAATTCTTGCGCAGATCGCCGAGGACGTGCGGTGGCGCCACGACCACGAGGTTGTCGAACTTGCCGGCGTGCGCGGCCGCATAAAGCTTCTGCGCCACCTCCCTGGCGAACTCGGTCTTGGCCAGCTGGTGCCAGTCGGCGTCCTCGACCGCACTGCGCTGACCGGGACCGGTGTCGGACATGCGGCCGGGTCGGTCGCTGCCCTGTTCTCGCGTCGGCGGATTCTCCTGCTCAAACACGCGGAGCTTGCGCAGGTTCGGATAGGTCGCGTCGCCCTCGTTCTGCAGCACCAGGGCCTTCTCGCCGTCACCGACCAGCACCCATGCGTTGGCTGGGATTTGAATGCTCGTCATCGCCTGCTCTCCTTCCGGTCACGCGTCACGCGGGGCCCCGTTGCCGGACCCCTCTCTTATTGATGTATGGTGGCGCAACTCAACATGGGAGGGCAAAGATGGCGGCTCAGCAAAAGGTTGCGGTGATCACGGGCGCCGGCTCCGGCATCGGACGGGCGTCGGCGGTGGCGCTGCTGAAGGAAGGCTATGCGGTGGCGCTGGCCGGGCGTCGCGAGGACGCGCTGGCCGAGACGGCCGAGCTCGGCGGCGCGCCGGATCGCACGCTGATCGTGCCGACCGACGTCGGCGACGAGGCCTCTGTCGACGCGCTCTACGCCAAGACGGTGGAGAAGTTCGGTCGCGTCGACGTGTCGTTCAACAACGCCGGCGGCGGTACTCCATCGATCTCGCTGGACGAGATGGAACTGAAGGACTGGCAGCGCGTGGTCGACGCCAACCTCACTGGGGTGTTCCTGTGCACCCGCGCGGCGATGCGGGCGATGCGCGACCAGGATCCGCAGGGCGGCCGCATCATCAACAACGGCTCGATCTCGGCGCACGCGCCGCGACCCGGCTCGGCGCCCTACACCTCGACCAAGCACGGCGTCACCGGCCTGACCAAGTCGACCTCGCTGGACGGCCGCAAGTACAACATCGCCTGCGGCCAGATCGACATCGGCAACGCCGAGACACCGCTCGCCTCGCGCATGAAGGACGGCGTGCCGCAGGCCAACGGCCAGGTCGTGCCGGAACCGCTGATGGACGTGCAGCACGTTGCCGACGCCATCGTCTACATGGCCAGCCTGCCGCTCGACGCCAACGTGCAGTTCCTGACCGTGATGGCGACCAAGATGCCGTTCATCGGGCGCGGTTGAGCCGGAGAAGCGAACGGTGGCCGCCTACTGCATCTTCGAGGTGACGTTCTCCGACCGCGGCTGGCGACGCGAATACGTGCCGCCGACGCTGGAACTGATCGCCAAGCACGGCGGCAAGCCCCTGGCCGGCGCCGAACCGGAGAAGCTGGAAGGCGACCGGGCCGCCCCGACCATGGTGATCCTGATCGAGTTCCCCACGGTCGAGGCCGCCAAGGCCTGGTACAACGATCCCGAATACAAGCCCCTGGCCGCGCTGCGGCTGAGCCATTCCGGCGGCGAGGGGCTGGTGGTCAAAGGCATCTGAATAACGACCAAACCCAAGGCAACAGGGAAGGAACGCCGACATGGCTGCTTACATGGTTTTCGAAGTCAACGTGACCGATCCGTCGTGGCGCGAGGAGTACGGCCCCACGACGGCCAAGCTGGTCGCCAAGCACGGCGGCAAGTATCTCGCGGCCTCGCCGGCGGAGAAGATGGAAGGTGACCGCGCGCTGCCGAGCGTCGTGGTGATCCTGGAGTTCCCGTCGGCCGACGCCGCCAAGGCCTGGCATGCCGACGTCGACTACCAGCCGATGATCAAGCTGCGCAACTCCGGCTCCAGCGCCGAGGCCCTGCTCGTCCCGGGGATGTAGCCGAACCGACGTCCCGAGATGCCCGGATCAAATCCGGGCATGACGACCTTAGTTGGTTCCCGTCATGGCCGGGCTCGACCCGGCCATTTCGTTTGGCGCGACCGGCGGCCCTTACTTCATCTTGTGAACGACGCGACGGGCGAAGTCCTCGATCAGGCTGTACTGCTGCTCGAACGGCGCGACGAAATTGATGCCGGTGAGGCCCTGCGCCTCCAGCTCGGTGAGCTGCTCGATCATCTCCTCCGGCTGGCCGGCGATGCAGAAGGTCTTGATGATCTCCGGGGTGATGAAGCGCGCCTCCTCGGCATCGATGTGGCTGTAGTGCGCCTCGTGCAGCTTCTGGTGCGCGCGGTCGGCGGCGCGCTTCTTGTGGAAGTCGATGTACTCCTCCCAGATCGGCAGCACGTAGTCCGGCGGCTCGCGGCCGGTCTCTTTCACCCAGTCGACCAGGAAGTGCACGTTGGCCATGATCGACGGCCCGCACTGCGCGATCACCGCATCCGACTCCAGCGTCTCGCCCGGCTGCAGTAGCAGCAGGTTGACCAGCGCGTGGCACTCGAAATCCTCGCCCAGCGTGCGACCGGCGGCCTTGGCCCCGGCGCGTACGTTCTCCAGCACCTGGGGTATGGCGCCGCCGCGCGGGATGCCGGTGATCACCCCGTCACCAAGCTCACCCGCCATCTTCTGCGCCCGCGGCCCGAAACCGCTGACCTGAATCGGGATGTGGTGCTCGATGTCGATATATTCCTGGTCCAGGTTCTGGAACCGGATCGGATGCGTCGTGCCCTCGTAGGTGAAGTCGGCCTCGCCACCGGAGAGCAAGCCACGCATCACCCGGATGTATTCCGCCATGTCAGCGATCCGCGTCGGCGGCTGGCCCAGCGTCCGCATCGCGGTGTTGCCGGTGCCGACACCGAAGAAGGTGCGCCCCGGCGCCAGCCGGTTGATCGTGGCGATGGAGTTCGCCGCCACCGGCGCCAGTCGCAGCGACGGCACGGCAACGCCGGTGCCGAGTTGGATGGTGCGCGTCGCCTGCGCCGCCAGCGCCAGCACTGCCCAGGGGTTGGAACGCATGAGCTGGGTATCGAACGCCCAGCAGAAGTCGTAACCCAGGTTCTCCGCCATCTGGACGATGCCGATGTGACCGACATTGTCGCAGGTCATTCCGAACTTCATGGTCCCCTCCTCCCGAGAGCCAGGCGCGTGCGCCGTCGCCAAGCTTAGCGCACCGCCGCCCGCTGGCGACAGGGACCGCTCCGTACGGCTACCGGTCCGAGCGGATCGCCTGGAACAGGCCGACGTCGATCTTGTAGCTGCCGTCTTCCTCGGTATCGAAGTGACGCGTCGCCGCCGACGCCACCGAGGTCTGCAGCGCCCGGATCGCCTCGACCTGCAATGGCGGCGTGTTCATGCGCCCGACCCAGGCGGCGAAGTCGAGCCGTATCCGGAACGCCCGCGACGCCTCGGTCAACAGACCGGCGCGCGCGAAGGCGGCTTCCCACTCCGCGCGCGTGTAGTTCCGCACGTGCGAGCAGTCGCGCAGCATCTCGATGGCCTGGAAGTAGGAGTCGATCACCGGCACCCCGGCGCCAATCGTGTCGACGATCGCGACCATGCCGCCGGGCGCGACCACGCGTGCCGCCTCGCGCAGGCCGGCATCGAGGTCGGTCCAGTGGTGTGCGCTGAACCGGCTCACCACCGCGTCGAACTCCCCGTCCGCGAACGGCAGTCGCTCGACCACGCCCTGGCGCGTCGCCACGTTGGCCAGCCCGCGCTCCGTCGCCGCGCGACCGACCACGTCCAGCATCTCCGCCGACAGGTCATAAGCCACGACTTCGCGCACCAGGGGCGCGGCGTTGAAGGTGACGTGCCCGCCGCCGCAGCCGAGGTCGAGGACTCGCGCCTCTGGACAATCGCGCATCAGATCGACCAGCGCATGCAGGTCCGGGCTCTGCGCGTGCACGGCGCTGTTCAGGTAGGCCTCCGCGCGCGATCCGAACTGCGCGCCGACCAGGGCGTCGTGTTTCTTGTCGTCGGTCATGACGTTGCTCCCGCTGGTGGCCTCGCGCCACGCCCGCGCTTGCTAGCAGTCCAGTGAACACCGGTTTAAGACACTATTTTATACTGGTATAAAATCCACCATGACGTCCGAAGCCGCCATCGACAGCCGCCGCGAACTCGGCCGCTTCGTCCGCAGCTTGCGCGAGCGCCTCAAGCCCACGGACATCGGCCTGCCCGACGGAGCGCGGCGCCGCACCCCCGGCCTGCGGCGCGAGGAAGTGGCGTTGCTCGCGGGGCTGAGCGTCACCTGGTACACGTGGCTGGAGCAGGGCCGCGAGATCTCGGTCTCGGCCACGGCACTGGGCCGGCTGGCCGCCGCGCTGCGGCTCGGGCGCACCGAACGCGCCTATTTGTTCGAGCTGGCCGGCAAGCGCGACCCGGACCGCGGCGACGGCGACACGGAGACGATTCCGGCGGCGGTACTGGCCTGCGTCGACGAAATCCGCTCGCCGGCCTACATCCTCGACCAGACCTGGACGGCCCGCGCCTGGAACCAGCCGGCGGCGCGTCTCTTCACCGGCTGGCTGGACGTGCCCGGCGACCGCAACCTGCTGCGCTTCATCTTCCTTTCGCCAGCCGCACGTTCGCTGATCTGCGACTTCGACGACCGGGCACGGCGCGTCGTCGCCGAGTTCCGGGCGGACGTGAGCGCGCGGCTCGACGACCCGGCGCTGCGGCGTCTGATCGGCGACCTGAGCCAACGTAGCGAAGAGTTCGTGCGTTACTGGAACGAGCATCTGGTGCTCGGGCGCGAGGGCGGCGACCGCTGGTTCGATCACCCCCGCGACGGTCGCGTGAACTACGCCCAGACGACCTTCGCGCCGGCCGGCCGCGCCGACATCAAGCTCACCATCCTCTCAAGGCGCTAGCCACGAGATCACATCGGCTGCTTGGCGAGGATCTCCGCCAGGCGCGCGCTGGCGGCGGCGCGCACGTCCGCCTTCACCGCACGGAAGGTCTCGCGGTCGAGCGAGCGCCAGCGCGCGACCTCGTC
>CAZVLI010000212.1:0-6893 GCA_964627965.1 uncultured Rhodospirillales bacterium | reverse complement strand
GGCGTGGAGTCTTCTGGCACGTTGTGCTCGAAGATCTTCGAGCCGCGCATCGTGCGGATGCCCTTGGTGGGCTGCAAATCCTTGATCGAGTAGGGGATGCCGGCGATCGCGCCCAGCGGCTGGCCGCGCATCACCGCGTCCTCCGCCTCGCGCGCCTGCGCCATGGCGAGGTCCGGCGTCGGCGTGCAGAAGGCGTTGAGCCTGGGGTTCAGCGCCTCGATCCGCGCCAGCACCGCCTCGGTCAGCTCCACCGGTGACAGCCGGCGGGCACGAATGTCGGCGGCCAGGTCGACCGCCGGCCGATACAGCAGGTCTTCGCTCATCGGTATCCTCGGAAGGGCGGCCGCGCCGCCGTTGCCGGCGACGCGGCCCGCCCCACTAGTTCTTCTGGATGTTCCAGAAGTAGGAGATCACCGACGGGATCACGCCGGTGACGTTGTCGCGATAGGCACGGAAGAAGAAGTACTGGCCCAGCGGGATGTAGGAGACGATTTCCATCGCCCGGGCCTGCATCCGCTCCGCCAGTTCCTCCTGCTTCGCCGGATCGGACGTGCGGCTGTAGGCCGCGCGCAGGTCGGCAAGCTCCTTGTCGCAGTGCCAGCCGAACCAGGCTTCGCCGCAGGCGCCCGAGATGCCGTTCTGCATCAGCGGGTTCATCAGCGTGCTGGCCGGCCAGGCGGTGTGGAACAGGTGCCAGCCACCGTCCGCCGGCGCCTTCTTCTCGGCCCGGCGCGAGGTCAGCGTCGACCAGTCCATCGCCTGCACCTCGACGTTGATGCCGACCTTGCGCAGCAGCTGCGCGGTCACCACCGAGGCCGAGTTCAGCTGCGGGATGTCGGTCGGGTGCATGAGGATCACCTTCTGATCCGTGTACCCGGCCTCCTTCAGCAGCTTCTTCGCCGCGTCGAAGTCCTGCATCATCACGCGTTCGGAACCGACTTCCTTGCCGAACCGGGAATCGCAGATCATCAGCGCGCCGCAGGTGCGCCACGAACCTTCCAGCGTCGAGTTCGCCTGCTGGTAAGTGGCTTGGTCGACCATGTACTGCAGCGCCTGGCGGAACTTCACGTTGCTGGTCGGCTCGTGCAGATGGTTGATCACGAACCAGGGCTGCCAGCCGAACTTGTCGGTCGGCGCCACGGTCACGCCCTCGGCCTCGCGCAGCATCGGCACATGGTCGGCGGCGGCATTCTCCACCAAGTCGACCTCGCCGTTGATCAGCGCGTTGTTCGCCGTGTTGGCGTCCGGGATGTAGAGCCACTCCAGCCGGTCGAAATGCACGACCTTGCCGCCGGCGGCGTTGCTGGCCGGCTCCAAGCGCGGCACGTAGTCCTCGTTCTTGACGTAGACCACTTTGCTGCCCGGGGTCCATTCGTCGGCGACGAACTTGAACGGACCGGAGCCGATCTGTTCCTTCACCTGCTCGTGCGCGTCGGTCATCGCCGAACGCTCGGGCATCATGAACGGGATGTTCGAGTTCGGCTTGCCGAGCGCTTCGATCGTCGGCGCCCACGGCTCCTTGAGACGGATAGTGAAGGTCTTCTCGTCGACCACCTCCATCTTGTCCAGGAAGCTCATCATGATCTGGCCCATGCCGTCGCGCTTGCCCCAGCGGGCAATCGAGGCGACGCAGTCCTTCGCCGTCACCGGCGCGCCGTCGTGCCAGCGCAGACCGTCGCGCAGCTTGATCGTGTAGAGCAGCCCGTCGTCGGTGACGGTATAGCCCTCGGCCATCTGCGGATGGATCTGCAGGTTCTCGTCGGTGGCGAACAGCGTGTCGTAGATGTTGTAGCCGTGCTCACCGGTAATAAGCGCGGTCGTCCAGATCGGATCGGTGTTCTTCAGGTCGGCGTGGACGACCACCTTGAACACGGATTCCGCCGCGACCGGGCCGGCGAAAGTGACGGCCAACGCGGCCGCAGCGACGCTTCGTAAGAGTTTACGCATGTTGCACCTCCTCTCTTCTGGTTATCGACAGTATCCCGCCCCGAGCCCCTCCATGGCTACCGCTTTTCGCACATGGCCGATGCCCGCTAGGCTGCGTTCGACGGAGGACCGACGATGACGCAGATGAGCCGCGACGACTTGCGGGGGAAGGCCCAGACCGTGCTGGGGCTGGTCGAACCGGCCGAACTCGGCCCGACGCTGATGCACGAACACCTGCTGTGCGACATCCGCACGCCGGACATGCAGGCCGACCCGGACCAGGGACCGGAGATCGGGCTCTGCAACTGCTGGCAGATCAACTACGGCACGCTGAAGGCGCCGCGGAACTACGAGATGCTGGACCGCGACCTGGCGACGACCGAACTCGGCCGGCTTGTCGACGCGGGCGGACGCACCGTTGTCGAGCTCACCGTCGGTGGGCTGAAGCCCGACCCGATCGGCCTGATGGGCATCGCGGAGAGCGCCGGCGTGCACGTCGTCATGGGCTGCGGCCACTACGTCGACGAGTACCAGGACGAGGCCAACCGCGCCCGCTCATCCGACGACTTCGCCCGGGAGATGATCGAACAGCTTACCGTCGGCGCGTGGGATACCGACGTGCGCGCCGGCATCATCGGCGAGATCGGCTGCCAGTCGCCGTGGACCGACCTGGAGAAGACGGTGATGCGCGGCGCCACCGTCGCCCAGACCGAGACCGGCGCGGCGCTGAACGTGCACCCCGGCCGCGACCACGACCAGCCGCAGGAGGTCGCCGACTTCGTCAAGCAGCACGGCGGCGACCTGTCGCGGCTGATCATCAGCCACATCGACCGCACCATCTTCGACGACGAACGGCTGTTCCGCCTGGCCGACACCGGCTGCGTCATCGAGCTCGACCTGTTCGGTCAGGAGCAGTCCTTCTACGCGCTGAACAACAAGATCGACCTGCCGAACGACGCCGAGCGCCTGCGCTGGATCCGCCGCCTGATCGAGCGCGGTCACCTCGACCAGATCGTCATCAGCCACGACATCTGTTATCGGACCCGCCTGTGCAGCTTCGGCGGCCACGGCTACGGCCATATCTTCGAGAACGTCGTCCCCCTCATGCGCCGCCGCGGCTTCACCGAAGCCGAGATCGCGCGCATCACCGTGGAAACGCCGGCACGGCTGCTGACGTTCGTGTAGCCCATCCCGGGGCGTCATGCCGGGCTTGACCCGGCATCACCGGTCCGATGACCGACGTGTCGTCGACTGTTGATCCCGGGTCGCGCTGCGCTTGCCCGGGATGACGGCTTTGGATCAGTGCGGTCGGTCGTCGTTGTTGGTGCGGCGGTCGCCGGCGAGCCAGCGTTTCAGTTCGCTGTGCGCGTCGGCCTTGCGCATCGTCGCGATGTCCTCGGCGTCCGGCGGGTCGACGGTGAACTCGACGGTCAGGCCGTCCGGGCTGTTGCAGTAGAGCGAGCGGCAGTAGCCGTGGTCGACGTGGCGCACCGGCAGGTCCGCCGCCTTGAGCCGGCCGTCGATGGCATCGAACGTCTCGTCGTCGACCTTCATCGCGATGTGGCGGAAGCGCGGCACCTCGTTGTCGAGGTTGCGCACCTTCTCGTAGACCTCCGGCGTGTCGAACTGGAAGAAGGCGAGCGCCCCGCCGTCGGCCAGGCCGTAGAAGGTGTGGCAGTACTCCACCTCGCGGTCGAAGTCGGCCATGAAGTTCTTCTCGCACCACGTCGCTACCAGCGGCAGGCCGAGGACATCCTCGAAGAACCGCCGGTTCGCCTCCTGGTCTTTCACGACGAACGCGTAGTGGTGCAGACGCTGCGGCAGACTGTCCATTCTCGCTTCCTCCGCTTTTCGCTTAATCTTGGCAGCAGCGGCGCCGATGCGCCAGGAGACGCTTATGGACGTGAATCCCATCGGCCCGGGCTTCGGGGCCGAGCTTTCCGGCATCTCGATGCGCGACGTGGTGTGCAGCGACGACGCCTACCGCGAGGTGCGCGCCGCCTTCGAGGAACACTCGGTGATCGTGTTCCGCGACCAGGACATCACCGACGACGTGCAACTCGCCTACTCGCGCTGCTTCGGGCCGATGGAACTCGGCAAGGTCGGCTCGCTCGGGGCCGGCAACTTCTATTCGCGCATCACCAACAAGGACAACGAAGGCAAGCTGGCGGAGGAGGGCGGACGGCTGCGCCAGGTGATCTCCGCCAACCAGCTCTGGCACACCGACAGCTCTTTCCTCGCCTGGCCGGCGAAGGCCTCGGTGCTGTCGGCGCGCACCGTGCCCGAGAGCGGCGGCGAGACCGAGTTCTGCTCCACCCGGCTGGCGTGGGAACGGTTGTCGCCCGAACGCCAGGCCGAGTTGCAGGACCTCGTGGTCGAGCACGCCTACTTCTACTCGCGCGACCAGATCGACCCAAGCCTGATGACGGCCGAGCAGCGCGCCGCCATGCCGGCGGTGCGCTGGCGCATGACCTGGCCGAACCCGGCCAACGGCCGCCGCTCGCTCTACATCGCCAGCCATGCCGGCAAGGTCGAGGGCATGGGCGACAACGAGGGCAAGGCGCTGCTCGACGACCTGCGCTCCGACGCCACCGCCGACGGCCGCACCTACACCCACAAGTGGCGGCCCGGCGACGTGGTGATGTGGGACAACCGCGCCACCATGCACCGCGGTCGCCCCTGGCCCTACGACACCGTGCGCCTGTTGATCCGCACCACGATCAAGGCCACCGACGAGGACGGGCTGGCCGAGGTGACGCCACCGGCGGCGGTGCACTGATGAACCTGCTGCTCAAGGATCGCGTCGCGCTGGTCAGCGGTGGCGGGCGCGGCATCGGCCGCTACGTGGCGCTGGCGTTGGCCGGCTACGGCTGCCATGTCGGAATCTGCGGCCGCACGAAGGAGACGCTGGACCGCACCGCCGACGAGGTCCGCGCCGGCGGCGTGCAATGCTGGCCGATCGTCGCCGACGTCACCGACCTGGCACAGATCCAGCGTTTCGTCGCCGAGGTCGCGGAAGCCGCCGGCCAAATCGACATTCTGGTGAACAACGCCGTGAGCTCGAAGTCGGCGCCGTTCGACGAGCAGACCGACGACGACTGGCGCCACCACATCGACGTCAAGCTCGTCGCCTATATCCGCATGGTCCGCGCGGTGATCCCGCACATGAAGGCGAACGGCTGGGGCCGCATCGTGAACGTGGGCGGGATGACGGCACGCATCGCAGCCCCCCTGCGCGTGACCAATGGCATCAACAATGCCGGCGTCGCCAACCTGACCAGTCAGCTCGCCGGCCAGCTCGGGCCCGACAACATCACCATCAACTGCGTCCATCCCGGCGCGACGATGACCGACCGGCAGCAGATGAACCTGGAGCGCCGCGCCCGCGACGCCGGCATCTCGGTCGAGGAGATGCGGGAGCGTGCCATCGCCGAGATCCCGCTCGGCCGCCTGATCGAGCCACGCGACATCGCCGCCGCGGTGCTGTTCTTCTGCTCCCCGCTCGCCGAGATGATCACCGGCCAGGCCATCGCCGTCGACGGCGGCCAGGTGAACAACATCAACTACTGAGCCGGGCATGTCCGACACGGTACGTGGCCTCGCCTGGGGCCTGCTTGGCGTCGCTGCCTTCAGCCTGACGCTGCCGGCGACGCGCGTGGCCGTGGCCGCGCTGGATGTCGGCTTCGTCGTGGTCGGGCGCTGCCTGGGCGCGGCGCTGCTCGCCGCCGCGGTGCTGTGGATGACGCGGCAGCCGTGGCCGGCGAAACGCGATCTGTGGCCGCTGGTCGGCGTCGCGCTCGGGCTGGTCGTCGGCTTTCCGCTGTTCACCACCTACGCGATGCAGACCGTGCCGTCCTTCCACGGTGCCATCGTCATCGGCCTGCTGCCGCTGGCCACGGCGATCGTCGGCGCGATCTTCGGCGGCGAGCGGCCGAGCCTGGCCTTCTGGGCCACCGGCGTGGCCGGCAGCGCGGTGATCGTGGCGTTCGTGCTGCACGACACCGCCTTCGAGCCCGGCATCGGTGACCTGGCGCTGGTCGGTTCGGTGATATCGGCCGGCTTCGGCTACGCCATCGGCGGTCTGCTGGCCCGGCGCATGGCGGCGTGGCAGGTGATCTGCTGGGCGCTGGTGCTGTCGTTGCCGGCGCTGGTCCCGGCGGGGCTGTGGACGCTGCGCTGGCCCGAGACGGCCGTGCCGGCCAGTTCCTGGCTCGGCTTCGGCTACGTCACGGTGGTTAGCCAGCTTGTCGGTTTCTTCGCCTGGTATCGAGGACTGGCGCTGGGCGGCATCGCCCGCGTCGGCCAGCTTCAGCTACTCCAGGTGTTCATGACGCTGGCGGCGTCGGCCGTCCTGCTCGGGGAACAGGTCGGCCCGCACGCCATCGCCTACGCCGCCGCCGTGGTCGCCCTGGTGGCGCTCGGCGCGCGACTCAGGATCGGCACTAAGCGTCCGACATGACGTGGACCTTGCGGTCGGCGATCAGGTCCTTGGTCTTGGCGGCGTAGGCCTTCATGTGGTCCGACGCGGCGTGCGCCTTCAGGTGATCCAGGCTCTCCCACTTCTCGACCACGACGAAGGTCTCTTCGCCATACTTGGTGGCGAAGCCGACGCCGTCGGCATCGACGGTGGCGCCGTACTCGACGCAGCCGTCCTCAGCGTGCACGGCCGGAACGTTGGCCTTGAAGGCGGACAGGATCTCGCCGCGCTTGCCCGGCTTGGCGGTGATGACGGCAATGACGTGGACTCGGCTCATGGGTTTTCTCCGTTCGCTTGATTCTTCGATTTGATTGTCACCCCGGGCCACGACCCGGGGTCCATGTCGATGCCGAGCGTGCGGCGGGCATGGACCCCGGATCAAGTCCGGGGTGACGAACTTCGCTAGTTGCCTTGTTCGGGCAGGCGGCGGGCGATGACCTGGGCCTGGATTTCCGCCGCGCCCTCGAAGATCGACAGAATACGCGCGTCG
>CAZVLI010000211.1:0-6914 GCA_964627965.1 uncultured Rhodospirillales bacterium | reverse complement strand
TATCGTTGGCATTTCCGATCACCAGCACATTGGTGCCGGCATCGCATACCTCGGCGAGCTGGTCGATTTCGCCCAGCAATTCCTCCGCCGGGGCCTCGCTCTCCAGCACGATCACCGTCGGCGTCGTGTTTTCCTGGTAGAAGTCGATCGCCGCCGGGACGCCGCCCATACGTGCTTCGATCGTCGACTTCGCGAAGCGGCGATCGGACAGGCCGGACTGGACCCGCTCACGCGAGCCTTCGTCGATCAGCCAGCTCTGGATGTTGACGCGGAAAATGGCTCAGCCCCGTATCTTGCCCGTCGCCTAGAAGTTACTCAGCCGGAAGTCGTTCGCAAAGGGCGAGCGCTGCGAATCCGGTGCCTGGCCGGCGCGGTAGGCCTGGATCGCCAGGCTGCGGCGCTGGTCGTAAGGCGTCTCGGTGCGGCGCATCGCCAAGTCTGCCGGATTGGACAGCATCGCCGCCAGATTGCTCTGCGTGGCGCAGCCCATCCGCGAGTGCAGGGTGTTGCGCGGGTTCACCGTGTCGGCCTCGTAGGCGTCGCGGGCGCAGTCCTTCGGCTTCAGCGTATAGCGCTGGTAGCTCAGCATGACCGGCACGTCGCCGGTGGTGTCGCCGACGCGAACGTCGAGTTCCTGGCGCAGCAGGCCGCGATGCAGGGCGTAGCTGGCGACGCTCTCCGCACGCTTGATCGCCGCCTGATAACCGCCGGCCTTCTCCGAGGCGACGATGGACAGCAGGCCGCCGCCCGCCGCCATGTAGTCGGTGAAGAAGCCGTCGAGCTGCGCCTGTTCGTTCTCGGTAATGCCGGCCTTCTCGGAGATCACCAGCGGCGTGACCTCGACGCGGCTGCGCAACTCGATCGGGTGGTTGCCGCGCGGGCTGTCGTAGGTCTGCAGCCGGCTGTTCTCCGGCGGTTCGGCGCAACCGGCGAGCAACGCCATTGCCGCGCCGGCGAGAAGGAGGGGCAGGGAGCCCGGATTGGGACGTCGCGTCATCGTCATCCGCTCCTTACCGAACGATGTAGCCGATCGGGCCGGCGAGCGCCTCGTCGGGCTCGTCGCCCTCGGCCTTGCCGTAGACCGCGTGCAGGCGGCCGCGCAGGTAGAGGTCGTAATCAGACGGCGGCGCCAGGCCCTCGGTCGGCAGCTTGAGCTGGTTCTGGTTCACCGGCTTCACCAAGTAGGCGGTCACCGCCAGCACCAGTTCGGTCTCGCCGCGATTGAGGGAGTTGGTGCGCAGGAAGCTGCCGATGATCGGGATGTCGGAGAAGCCCGGAATACCGGTGATGGTGGACGAGAATTCGTCGCGCAGCAGGCCGGCGATCACCAGGCTGCCGCCCGACGGCAGTTCCACCGTCGTCTCCGCGCGCCGCACCCGCAGGCCGGGGATCGAGATGCCGGCCGAGACGATCGAGTTCTCCGCCGCGATCGCCGACACCTCGGTGGCGATGCGCAGTGAGATGCGGCCGGAATTCAGCACCACCGGCGTGAAGTTCAGGCCGATGCCGAACTGGCGGAACTCGACGGTGACCGTGCCGTTGTCCTGGCCGATCGGCACCGGGAACTCGCCGCCGGCCAGGAAGTTCGCGGTCTCGCCGGAGATCGCGGTCAGGTTCGGCTCGGCCAGGGTCTTGATCAGGCCGTTTCGCTCCAGCGCGTTGATGGCGATGGTCAGCACGTCGCCGGTGCCGCGGTCGAAGTTGAACACGCTGTTCAGGAACGGCGTATCGGTCAGGCCGCCGGTCGTTATCGTTCGGAACGTGAAGTTCTCGGATGTGATCGTACTGAGCGCGCCGGTATTGGGATCGAACAGGTTGATGCCGAGCTCTTTCAGCACCGAGCGGGTCACTTCCGCGACCTTGACCTGCAGCAGCACCTGCTGGTCCTCGATCACCGCCAGCAGGTTGACCACGTTGGCTTCCGCGCCGACGAAGCGGATGGCGATCTGACGCGCGTTCTCGGAGATCTCGTTCGAGCGTACTCGCCCGGTCAGGAACAAGTTGTTGTTGACCGCCTTGACCTTGATGTCGGCCTCGGGGATCAGGTCGGCGATGGCGCCCTGGACGGCGTTATCGTCCAGCGTGACGTTGACGTCGAGGCGGGCGATCTCACGGCCCTTGTGGTCGAGGAAGAAGGCGTTGGTCGACCCCACTTCGCGGCCCAGGATGAAGATCAGACGCGGCGTCTTCACGACGACATCGGCGACGTTCGGGTTGGCGACCAGCGCGTCGCGGGCCGAGACCGGCAGCTTGATCAGGCGCGCCTTGCCGATGGCGAGGTTGATGACGCGACCGGTGCCGCCGTTCTTGAGGTCGGCCTTGGTGATCTCGATCATGTCGGCGGGGCCGGCATGGCTGCCAGCCACGGCGGCGCCGGCGAAGCCGAGACCGGCGAGACAGAGGCTGAGGATCAGGAGGATGCGAGCCATGATGCCCCGTCAATCGATGGACACGTTGGTCGGAACGCCGTTGCGGTAGACGCGGATCACGCGCGGCGAGGCATCCTTGCCACGCGCTTCCGTGAGCACCGGCGACCGGAAGGTGCCGTTGACGATGAAGTTGGTCAGCGCGCCGCTCAGCTCCAGGTCGGAGACGAACGGCTGCTTGTCCGGGTCCTGCGCGTCCGCCATCGGCTGGCTGCGCAGGGTGAGCACGATCTGCCCCATCTGCGTCGCCAGCGCCAGCAACTCGCTTTGCCGCGGCGTCACCTCAAGGGTCACGGTGTTGCCGATCAGCGGCGTTTCGTCGTTACCGAAGTTGCGCTGCTCGATCGCCAGCAGGCGGATATTGCGCAGCACGGTCTCGGCGAACTGGCGCGGGTTCAGGATCGGATCGTCGCTGGTATCGCGGATGTCGTCGACGAAGATCACGTCGACGAAGTCGCCGGGCGAGGGGAAGCCGGCGACGGCCGTGGCCTGGAACACCGCCACGCTCATCGCCCGCATGCCGGGGCGCAGCGCGGCCATGATGAAGCCGCGTTCGCCGACCTGGATCATGTCGTCCTCGAAGAACGGCTTGCCGGCCTCGACCGCCGTCTTCAGGTAGGCGCCGCGGTAGCGCGCCAGCGCTTGCCGCCCCTGCACGACCAGACCGCTCAGCTTCTCGCCCGGTTGGATCGGTTTCAGCTCGATGTCGACGTCGTTCAGCAGCGTGCCAGCCGGCAGATCGTAGGCCGCGACCATGACCCGCGGGCGGGTGTCGAGGCCGCCGTTGAGGAAGGTGCTGACCGCGATGTCGGGGGTGTAGGGCAGGCGCGGCGGCTCTTCGGGATTCTCGCGCAGGGAGCGCAGTACCAGCGTCAGCCGTCCCATGAAGCGTGCGACCGCGAGCCGCTCGGCTTCGGCCGGCGAGACCTCGACGGTCACCGTGTCGGAAACGCGGGCCTGGGTCTCCACGTCATTGACCGTCTGGTCGACCGCGATGACGCGGATGTTCTCCAGCACCGTCTCGGAGACGTAGCGCCGGTCGCTGTCTTCGCCCGGACCTTCGAGGCGATAGCTCTGCACCATCACCAGGTCGACGAACGAGCCGGGCAGCACGAACCCGGCGACACGCTCGAACGGCGCGACCTGCAGCGTGTAGGCGCGCATGCCGGGCTGCAGCACGGCCGACAGGAAGGTGGCCTCGTCCGGTTGCACCAGCTTGGAGGTGTTGATCGGCTCGCCGGCGATGATCGCGCGCGTGACCGCGTGGCCGGTGAACTCGGTGATCGCTTCCGGCTGGTTCTCGCGGCTGATGTATGTCTCGTTCAGGCCTTCCTCGGGCCAGTTCTGCCAGCGCAGGTGATCTGGATTGATGATCGTGCCCGTCGGCAAGTCGCGGGCGGCAACCAATACTTCGATTGCCTTGATTCGATTTTCGTCGTCTTGCGGCGCAGCCTGCTGCAACTCGCTCTCGCGCTGCGTCAGGTAACTGCGCACGAGGAACGCCGTCACCACCGCAATCAGCAGCGCAGCGACGATCAGGATGATCCGGGCCAGATTCACCGCGGCGCTCCCATTCCCAGACGAACCGTTTCCACGCGACACATACCCGTGAACCGGAGTAACGACACATTATGCGACGTTAACCTTACCGGCGTCAACGACATCAAACACTTAACCCAAGTGGTTAAGGTTGTGTTTAAAAGCGTTCGTGAATCTATGCCGATTCGCGTTTTTGTCACAGCATGGTTGTTTGCCAGACGAGGTCCGGCAGGGCGATCAGACCGCCGCCCGCGATGGCGGGCGCGTACGGAATTCCGGCGTCGCGCCGGTGCAGTCTCGCGAGCCACGGCCAGGCGGCGAGACGCGGCGGCAGCGGGCGCCTTCGAAGCAAAAGAAAGAAGAGAGCAAGTGCTCCGCCAATCAACGCCATGCCCAGCACCAGCAAGGGCAAGGCGGTCGGCGCGTACCACATCACCGTTGCCGCCAGCAGCTTGCCGTCGCCGCCGCCGAATAGTCGGAAGGCGAACAGGACGATGGTGATCACCAGGGTCGCAAGGCCGATACCGAGCTGAATCAGCAGCGTCGGCCAGGGCAAGCCGGCAAGCAGGGCGCAGGCGACGAAGCCGAGCGCGAGGACGGCGCAAAGCGTGTTCGGGATCTGCATCCGCCACAGGTCCCACCCCGCCGCCAGCAGCAGCAGAGCCGGCAGCAGCCAGACGACCGGTTCCGGCGTCATCGGGTGCGGCCATGCTGAAGCGGGGGGTGGAAAATGCAGAGGGCGCGCCGGTTAGGCGCGCCCTCGTCATAACGGCGTGGCGATTCAGTCATCGCGCACGCGACTGTCGCGATCGGCGATCAGCTGGCACCGGACAGGTTGTTGCCGATGTCGTTGAAGAAGTTGCTGATCGTGTCACCCAGGGCAAACACGGCGGCGATGATCGCCACGGCGATGCCGGCGGCGATGAGGCCGTACTCGATCGCGGTCGCGCCGTCGGAATTCTTCAGATAAGCCTGCACGCGGCCCTTGGCGCGGTCCCACGTGCACTGTGCCTTCGTGATCATTGGCAGCATCAACAGTTCTCCTTTGTTTCACCAGACCGTAGCAGCAGTAGGTGCACCGTCTGACATTTCGCAGGCCACGTTTTGCGTGCCAGCCAAATCAGCGGCTGGTCGAAATATAACCACAGGCCAATTGCCAAACAAGTGACTACGGTCACAGATGTCAACAGCATACAGTTAAGATAGTGTAAACACTTCAATTTGCTCGCGAGGCCAAGACTGGCCGCCTAGTGAATCTCGACCGTCGCCTGCGAATCATCGGACTTCTTGTTGGAATCGGCGATTGCGACAACTTGGTCGGCTGGCGATTACACGATCTTTACTGACCGCGGGTTAGCCCCACAGCGCGGCGTCCATCGGCTGTATGACCGAGCCCTGATAAGCCAGGCCTGGCGTGCGGTCGCGGGCCAGCCAGAGCGGCCCGTCGAGGTCGACGAAGGCGGCGCCACCGGTCAACAGCAGCGCCGGCGCCATCGACAGCGAGGTCGCGAGCATGCAGCCCACCATGCGGATCAGGCCGGCCTGCTCGGCCGCCTGCGCCAGTGCCAGCGCCTCGGTCAGTCCCCCGGTCTTGTCGAGTTTGATATTGATCGCGTCGTAGCGGCCGACCAATCGTTGGAACTTGTCACTGGTGTGACAACTTTCGTCCGCGCAGACGGGAACCGCCCGTTCGATATCCGCCAGCGCCGCATCGTCGCTGGCCGGCAAGGGTTGCTCGACCAGCGCGACGCCGAGCCGGGCCATCTCCTGGAGCAGCCTGGCGGTGTCTGTAGAGGCCCAGCCTTCGTTGGCGTCGATGATCAGCCGTGAGTCGGGCGCGGCCTGGCGCACGGCGGCGACACGGTCGATGTCCATGTCGTCGCCGGCGAGTTTCAACTTCAACAGCGGGCGCGCGGCGGCGGCGCGGGCGGCCTCGGCCATCTGCGCCGGCGGTTCCAGGCTCAGCGTATAGGCGGTGACCACGCCACGCGGTTCCGGCACGCCGGCCAACTCCCAGGCGCGCTTGCCGGTTTGCTTCGCCTCCAGGTCCCACAGGGCGCAATCCACGGCATTGCGCGCCGCGCCGGCCGGCATTCGCCGCAACAGCGCCTGGCGGTCGATGCCGGCCTCGATATCGGCCCGTGCGGCCTCGATCTGGGCCGTCACCGACTCGACGGTTTCGTCATAACGCGGATAGGGCAGGCACTCGCCGCGCGCCACGGTGTCGCCGTCGCGCAGGGTCACGACGACGACGTGGGCTTCGGTCTTGCTGCCGCGCGAGATCGTGAAGGTGCCCCGGATCGGGAACACCTCATGCGCCACCTGCATCTCAGGCATGGTCAGCCCAGCTTGTCGACGATGGCGCCGACGCCGTGGCGGATCGGGTCGGTGGCGGGCAGGCCGTACTTGTACTCGGTCTCCTTCAGGTAGCGCTCGGCATCTGCGTCGCTGAGCGCCTGGGTGTTGACCGAGATGCCGACCACCCGGGCCGACGGGTTGGTCAGGTGCGCGATCTGCTCGTAGGCCGGGATGCAGGCGCCGAGATCGGGGATCGGCATGTGCTGCAGGCCGCGCATGTGCCGGCGAGTCGGCTCGTGGCACAGCACCATGGCGTCGGGCTGCGCGCCGTGGATCAGGCCCACGGTCACGCCAGAGAAGGCGGCGTGGAACAGCGATCCCTGGCCCTCGATGCAGTCCCAGTGGTCCGGCGCGGCCTCCGGTGCCAGCCATTCCACGGCGCCGGAGATGAAGTCGGCGACCACCGCGTCGACGGCGACGCCGCGCTCGGCGATCAGCACGCCGGTTTGGCCTGTGGCGCGGAAATCCGCATCCCAGCCGCGGCTGCGCATCTCCTTCTCCAGCGCCAGGGCGGTGTACTTCTTGCCGCACGAACAGTCGGTGCCGACGGTCAGAATTCGCTTGCCGGCGCGCTTGTAGGGAAAGAGTGTA
>CAZVLI010000210.1:1191-6929 GCA_964627965.1 uncultured Rhodospirillales bacterium | reverse complement strand
GCGGCCAGCGTCAGCGCGCCGCGCTCGGCCGGGCCATGGTGCGCAAGCCGGTCGCCTTCCTGATGGACGAGCCGCTGTCGAACCTGGACGCGGCCCTGCGCGTACACATGCGGGCGGAGATCGCCGAGTTGCACCGCGCGCTCGGGGTCACCTTCGTATATGTCACTCATGACCAGGCCGAGGCGCTGACCATGTCGAACCGCATGGCGGTGATGCAGGCCGGCGACATCCTGCAGTGCGACCGGCCGCAGGTGGTCTACGACGATCCGGTCGACCTGCGTGTCGCGGAGTTCGTCGGCTCGCCGAAGATCAACACGCTGCCCGGCGAGGCCGACAATGACGGTCGGGTGAGCTGCCTCGGCGCGCCGCTTGAACGGCGGCTCGATGCCTGGGCGACGGGCGCGGTCACCATCGGCGTGCGGCCGGAACACATGACCGTGGTGCCGACCGGGTCGCCCGCGACCATCCCCGGCCGCGTCACCCACCGCGAGCACCTCGGCGCCGACATTTACCTGCACCTCGCCATCGCCGATGGCGCGCATCGCATGGTTGTGCGCGCGCTGCCGAACGAGGCCGGCCACATCGCCATCGGCGACGATGTGCACGCGGCGCGGATACGCGGCGAGACCATGGCCTTCGCCACCGACGGCAAACGGTTGCGGTTCGCCGCCGGCGAGGCTGAACCGGCGCGCGAGGCGGCGGTCGCCTGAGATGAGCCGCGGCCACGCGCATATCTGGTTCGTCGCGCCGGCGCTGGTGCTGATGGTGGTAATCCTGATCGCGCCGATCGGCATCGCCGCGGTGATTAGCTTCACCGACTACAGCCTCGGCAATCCGGGCGCCAACTGGGTCGGGCTGAAGAACTACGACAACATCTTTAGCCGCTCGACCTACCAGAAGATGTTCGGCGCCACCTTCACCTACGTCGCCGTCGTGGTGCCGGCCTCAGTCGGCCTGGGCCTCGGCGCGGCGCTGCTGATCAACTCGGTGCGGCGGTTCGGCGACCTCTACAAAACGATCTACTTCCTGCCGGTCATGGCCGCGCTGCTGGCGATGGCGATCGTGTGGGAGTTCGCGCTGCACCCGACCATCGGCGTGATCAACAGCACGCTGGCCGCCGGCTGCGGCACCTGGCTGGAAGGCTGGAACTGGTACGCGCAGGGGTGCGCGCGCAACTTCCCGCTCTGGCTCGGCGACAAGACCTACGCGATCTGGACCGTGGCCTTCATCGGCATCTGGCAAGGCTTCGGCTTCAACATGGTGCTGTACCTGGCCGGCCTCACCGGCGTGCCGCGCGAGCTCTACCACGCCGCCGAGATGGACGGCGCACGCTCCGCCTGGGACCGCTTCCGCCTGGTGACCTGGCCGATGCTGGGGCCGACCACGGTGTTCGTGGTGACGATCTCCTGCATCCGCTCGTTCCAGGTGTTCGACACGGTGGAGGCTTTCTACCCGCAGGGCGGCGGCCCGTCGAAGTCGGTCTACGTGATGATGTTCGCCATCTACGAGAAGGCGATCCAGCAGAACCTGATGGGCGTCGGCGCCGCCATCACCATCCTGTTCCTGATCTTCGTGCTGGCCCTGACGCTGATCCAGCGCCGCGTGGTCGAACGCCGGGTGCACTACTCATGACCGAAGCCGCCCTGCCCCGCGCCGCCGCGCGCGACGCGACCACGCTGCGCTTCTCGGCGGCGGAAGCGGTCAAGCACGCGGTGCTGATCCTCGGCGCGCTGATCGTGATCCTGCCGTTCTATGTGATGGTGTCCTACTCGCTGAAATCGCCACAGGAGATCATCACCAACACCGGCGGCTTCGTCGGCAGCCAGGAGAAGTTTCGCGACGACTACTGCGTGAAGCTCGGCAACGCGCCGGAAGATTGCATGGTCACGCCGGCGATCTACAACTACGTCACCGCCTTCGAGAAGGCGCCGTTGCTGCGCTACCTGCTGAACGGCGTGATCGTCACCGCGTCGATCTTCTTCATCCAGGTTCTGGTCGCATTGCCGTGCGCCTATGCCCTGGCGAAGCTCAGATGGTGGGGGCGCGAGTTCGTCTTCGGCATGGTGCTGTTCTGCCTGCTGATCCCGGTGCACGCCATCGCGCTGCCGCTCTACATCATGCTGTCCAAGCTCGGGCTGACGAACACCTACGCGGCGCTGATCGTGCCGTGGACGATCTCGGTGTTCGGCATCTTCCTTATGCGGCAGTTCTTCATGACCGCGCCGGACGACCTGATCGACGCGGCGCGCATGGACGGCATGAACGAGTTCTCGATCATCTGGCGGGTGATGTTGCCGACCGCGATACCCGCCCTGCTCGCCTTCGCCATCTTCTCCGTCGTCGCGCACTGGAACGACTACTTCTGGCCGCGCATCGTGGTCACCGGCAATCGCGAACTGTTCACGCCGCCGCTGGGCCTGCGCGAATTCAAGGGCGACGCCGACGGCGACAACTTCGGGCCGATGATGGCGACGGCGACGATCATCGTCACGCCGCTGATCGTCGCTTTCCTGCTGGCGCAACGCCGCTTCATCGAAGGCATCACGCTCAGCGGCATGAAATAAGGGCCGCCCGAGGCGGCCCTAGAAAGATCCCGGACTGGCCGGGAGAACGAGCGATCTGGGAACGGGATTTGGCGATCGGGTTCCCGTCGCTGCTTGTGAACCGTGGAGGACTATCGCATGAAACGGATCGTGGCAACGGCGTCGTTGCTGGCCATGCTCGCGACGCCAGCGTTCGCCGAGGACAAGGTAACCATCGAGTTCGCCTACCCGTACTCGCACCTGTTCGACGTGACCTACGAAAAGATCTACGAGCACTTCAAGAAGCAGCACCCGAACATCGAGGTGAAGTTCCGGGCCACGTACGAGAGCTACGAGGACGGCACCAACACGATCCTGCGCGAGGCGGTATCCGGCAACTTGCCCGACGTCACCGCCCAGGGCCTGAACCGGCAGCAGATCCTTGTCGACAAGGGCATCGCCAAGTCGCTGGAGCCGTACATTGCCAAGGAGGCCGACTTCGCGAAGGATGGCTACCACCAGGCGATGCTCGACCTTGGCACCTTCGAGGGCAAGGTGCACGGCCTGCCGTTCTCGGTGTCGCTGCCGGTCGGCTACTACAACATGGACCTGATGAAGAAGGGCGGCGTCAGCGAGATGCCGAAGACCTGGGACGAGGTCGTCGCCGCCTGCAAGACGCTGCGCGCCAACGGCGTGAAGAACCCGATGTTCTGGGGTTGGAACATCACCGGCAACTGGTTCCTACAGGCGCTGCTGTGGACCCAGGACGAGCCGATCATGAAGGGCACGCAGGTGAACTTCGACGGCGCACCCGGCCTCACCGCCTTCGAGACCATGAAGAAGCTGTTCCGGGGCTGCGAGATGCAGAACCTGGAGTGGAAGGCGGCGCTGGCCTCCTTCTCCGCCGGCGAGATCGGCATGATGTTCTGGTCGACCTCGGCGGTCGGTGCGGTGGAGCGCTCCAAGGGCGACTTCGTACTGAAGACCGGTCCGTTCCCGGGCCTGGACGGTGCGCCGAAGGGCCTGCCGGCCGGCGGCAACTCGGCGATGCTGGTTTCCACCTCGACCGATCCGAAGCGGCTGGATGCGGCCTGGAAGTGGTTGAAGGCGATCACCTCGGGCGAAGGCGCGGCCGAAGTGGCGCGCACCACCGGCTACATGCCGCCGAACAAGGCCGCCAATGAGATCATCCTGGCGGACTTCTACAAGGAGAACCCGAACAAGATGACCGCCGTGCGGCAGCTGCCGTTGCTGCGCGAGTGGATGGCCTATCCGGGCGACAACGGCCTGGCCATCACCCAGGTGATCTACGACGGCATCGAGCAGATCGTCGTTGGCGACGCCGACGACATGAAAGAGCTGCAGAAGGAGCTTGTGGAGGAGGTCACCGACCTGCTCCCGGCCGGTAGCTGATACCTGACGGCGGCGGTGCTTCGGCGCCGCCGCCACCTTTCTCGAACAAACCAACACAACGGTCGCGGCCGCGCGGGCGGCCGACAGGACCGGTGCGCACGGGGAACGGAACCCATGAAGCTGATCCAGCTCACCGACATCCACCTGACCACGCCGGGCCAGACCATCGCCGGGCGCGACTCCAACGCCAACTTCGACCGCGCGCTCGACCACGCGCTGACCAACCACCCCGACGCCGAGGCCATCGTCGTGACCGGCGACCTGTCGGACTGGGGCGAACGGGCGGACTACGTGCGCCTGCGCGAGCGCGTCGACGGGCTGCCGCTGCCGGTGCACCTGGCGATCGGCAACCACGACGACCGCGCCACCTTCCTGGACGTGTTCCCGGAACTGGCCGACGCGGACGGCCATGTGCAAAAGACCTTCCCGCTCAGCGCCGGGACCGGCGTCGTGCTCGACACCTGGGGCCCACAGAGCCACGCCGGTTTCTTCTGTGCCACCCGCTGCGCCTGGCTCGACGCGACGCTGCGGGTCTGCGACGGGCCGGCCTTCGTGTTCATGCACCACAACCCGATCCCGACGCACGTCGCGCCGGTGGACGAGATCATGCTGCTCGACGCCGGGCCGTTCGGCGAGGTCGTGGCGGCGCATCGCGAGAACATCGCGCATATCTTCTTCGGCCATTGCCACTTGCCGCTCTCCGGCTCGCTGCACGGCGTCCCGGTCAGCGGGCCGCGCGGCACCAACCACGCCGGCTGGGCCGCCTTCGCCGAACGCGACATGCTGATGGGCGCCGACCTGCCGGAATCCTATGCGGTGATCCTGGTCGACGGCCCGGCCATCACCGTGCACATGGTCGAGTTCGGCTATCGAGGCGAGCTGCGGGTGGAAGGTTCCCCGGACTACACCGCGTGGAACCGCGAGACCATGGCGCGCTAGGCGCGGTCCGCTGAAAGTTGCTGGTGGTGACCCCGGTGGGACTTGAACCCAACACCTCCGGCTTGAAAGGCCGGCATCCTAACCTCTAGACGACGGGGCCAGCGCCGCCGCTCTACGACGAACGGGGCGCGAAATCAAGCACGCGTGGACACGGCGGCATCCTCGATCACCAATTCCACGCGCCGGGTGCCGTTCCAGGTGTTGCTGGAGAGATGCCCGGCGAGGTGCAGCGGCTGCCCATGGCCGCGCGACAGCAGCAGTTCGCCCAGCGGGCCGTCGGTGGCGCGGAAGGCAATCGCGCGCAACGAGCCGCCGCCGCTGTCGCCCAGACGGACGGCGACATGTCCCCCGCTGCGCAGATCGGCCTGCCACACCGTCACCGCCGGCACCGCCAAGCGCGGCTGCGGCTGACCGGCGCCAAACGGCCCGGCACGGGCCAGATCGTCAAACAGCGCGGGCGTCACGCCGGAGGCGGTCACGGCGCCGTCGAGGCCCAGGCGGTCGCGCGTCGGTGCCGCGTCCGTCGCGGCGCCGACATCGTCCTGTAGCCGCGCCTCCAGCGCTTCCAGGGCCGATCCGGCGACCGACAGACCGGCGGCCATGGCGTGGCCGCCACCGGCCAGCAGGAGGCCGTCACGACGGGCGGCGCGGATGATGCCGCCCAGGTCAACTCCCGGGACGGAGCGCGCGGAGCCCTTGCCCTCGCCGGCCGCGTCCAGGCCGATGACCAGCGCCGGGCGGCGGTAGCGTTCCTTGAGACGTCCGGCGACGATGCCGATGACGCCGACCGGCCAGTCCGGCGCACAGGCCCAGATCAGCGGCCGGTCGTTACCGGCGGCCTCGACCTGGGCAGTGGCTTCGGCC
>CAZVLI010000210.1:0-1181 GCA_964627965.1 uncultured Rhodospirillales bacterium | reverse complement strand
GCTCGATGGCGCGGCGCTGGCGGTTCATCTCGTCCAGCTTCAGCGCCAGCGCGCCGGCCTCGCCGGCGTCGTCGGTGCTGAGCAGCCGGGTGCCGAGATCGGCGCCGCCGAGGCGCCCGCCGGCGTTGATTCGCGGTCCCAGGACAAACCCTAGGTGATAGGGCGCCGGGGCCTCGTTCAGCCGTGCGACGCCGAGCAGCGCGGCCAGACCCGGATTGCGGCGCTGCGCCAGCACTTTCAGGCCCTGGCGGACAAAGGCGCGGTTGACGCCGACCAGCGGTACCACGTCGGCGACGGTGCCGAGCGCAACGAGGTCCAGCAGCGCCATCAGATCGGGTTCGCCACCTCGCTGCAAGAAGCCACGGCGACGCAGCTCGCGGCAGATGGCGACCGCCGCGACGAAGCAGACCCCAACGGCAGCGAGTTGCCGGCCGACATCGGCGGCATCGGCACGGTTCGGATTGACCACCGCGCGCGCGGTCGGCAGGTCGGTCTCGCCCTGATGGTGGTCGAGCACGACGACGTCGAGACCGCGCTTGGCGGCATGCGCCAGCGCGTCGAAGGCGGTGGCACCGCAGTCGACGGTGATCATCAGCCGCGCGCCGTCGTCCACCAGCTTGTCGATGGCGGTCGGGTTCGGGCCGTAGCCCTCCGCCTCGCGGTCGGGAATGTAGAAGCCGGCCTCGGCGCCCAGCGACCGGAACAGGCGCAGCAACAGGGCGGTGCCGGTGGCGCCGTCGACGTCGTAGTCGCCGAACACCACGATCCGGTCGCCCGCCTGCACCGCGTCGGCGATGCGCGTGGCGGCCATCCCCATGTCCGGCAGGCTGTCCGGCTCCGGCAGCAGGGTTTTCAGCTTCGGTTCCAGGAACGCGTCGACGTCGGCCGGCGCCACGCCGCGCGCGGCGAGCACCCGGGCCAGCAGCTCCGGGATACCGTGCTGCTGCACCATCATGTTGGCGTCGCCGTCGTCGGTCAGCCGTCGCTCCCAGCGTCGGCCGGTCGCGGAACGGGTCACGCCAAGAAAAGCGGGCTCGGCGAGTTGGGTGGAGTCGAGCGCGCGCAGGCTCACTTGCGCCGGGCCGGATCGCCGTGCTGGGTCTTGATCCAGCGCACGGTGCCGGTCGTCGAGCGCATCACCACCGAGTCGGTGATGACCCCGCTGGCCAGCTTCTTCACGC
>CAZVLI010000209.1:0-6940 GCA_964627965.1 uncultured Rhodospirillales bacterium | reverse complement strand
TGGCGCAGCGCGACGCCGGCTGGATGGGCCAGGTCTACGGTTTTCTGGGGCTCACCGTCGGCTGCATCGTGCACGGGCTGGACGACAACCAGCGGCGCGAGGCCTATGCCTGCGACATCACCTACGGCACCAACAACGAATTCGGCTTCGACTACCTGCGCGACAACATGAAGTTCGAGCGCGAGGCCATGGTGCAGCGGCCGTTCAACTTCGCCATCGTCGACGAGGTCGACTCGATCCTGGTCGACGAGGCGCGCACGCCGCTGATCATCTCCGGCCCGGCCGAGGACTCTTCAGAGCTCTACACCGCGATCGACGCGATCATGCCGCGCGTCGAGGACGGCGACTTCGAACTGGACGAGAAGCAGCGCACCGTCGCCTTCACCGACCAGGGCACCGAGCGCATGGAAAACGTCCTGCGCGAGGAAACCGAGCTGCTGAAGTCCGGCTCGCTCTACGACATCGAGAACGTGACCCTGGTGCACCACCTGAACCAGGGCCTGCGCGCGCACAAGCTGTTCCAGCGCGACCGCGACTACATCGTTAAGGACGACCGCGTCGTCATCATCGACGAGTTCACCGGCCGCATGATGGAGGGCCGGCGCTACTCGGAGGGCCTGCACCAGGCGCTGGAGGCCAAGGAAAAGGTCACGATCCAGCCGGAAAACCAGACGCTGGCGTCGATCACCTTCCAGAACTACTTCCGCCTGTACCCGAAGCTGGGCGGCATGACCGGCACGGCGGTGACCGAGGCGGCCGAATTCGCCGAGATCTACAGCCTGGAAGTGGTCGAGATCCCGACGCACCGCGACATGGTGCGCAAGGACCACGACGACGAGGTCTATCGCAGCGTCGAGGAGAAGTTCGACGCCATCGAGGCATTGATCCGCGAATGCCACGAGCGCGGCCAGCCGACGCTGGTCGGCACCACCTCGATCGAGAAGTCGGAAGTGCTGTCGGAGCACTTGACGAAGCTGAAGATCGACCACCAGGTGCTGAACGCGCGCCACCACGAGCAGGAAGCCTACATCATCGCCCAGGCCGGCCAGCTCGGCGCCGTCACCATCGCCACCAACATGGCCGGCCGCGGCACCGACATTCAGCTCGGCGGCAACGCGGAGATGCGTATCGCGCTGGAAGCGACCGGCGACGACGGCACGATCGACGCCGAGAAGGCCGAGGCCATCGCCGCCGAGGTCGAGGCCGAGAAGGCCAAGGTGCTGGCCGCCGGCGGTCTTTACGTGATCGGCACCGAGCGGCACGAGAGTCGGCGTATCGACAACCAGCTTCGCGGACGTTCCGGCCGCCAGGGCGACCCCGGCGCGTCGAAGTTCTTCCTGTCGCTGCAGGACGACCTGATGCGCATCTTCGGGTCGGAGCGCATGGACACGATGCTGCGCAAGCTCGGCCTGGAGGACGGCGAGGCGATCGTCCATCCGTGGGTCAACAAGGCGCTGGAGAAGGCACAGGAGAAGGTCGAGGCGCGCAACTTCGACATCCGTAAGAACCTGCTGAAGTTCGACGACGTGATGAACGACCAGCGCAAGGTCATCTACGAGCAGCGCCTGGAGCTGATGGACACCGACGACGTGTCGGAGACCATCGCCGACATGCGCCGCGAGGTGGTCGAGGAGTTGGTCGCCACGCACATCCCGGAGAAGGCCTACGCCGAGCAATGGGACGCGCCGGGTCTGGCCGAGAAGGTCAAGGAGACCTTCGGCCTGGACCTGCCGATCGAGGACTGGGCCAAGGAAGAAGGCATCGCCGACGAGCAGATCCGCGAGCGGATCCAGGACGCGGCCGACCGCAAGATGGCGGAGAAGGCCGCGAACTACGGCTCGGACGTGATGCGGATGGTCGAGAAGAGCCTGCTGCTGCAGATCCTCGACCAGCTCTGGAAAGAGCACCTGCTGCAGCTCGACCACCTGCGCGGCGGCATCGGTCTGCGCGCCTACGCCCAGCGCGATCCGCTGAACGAGTACAAGTCGGAGGCCTTCAACCTGTTCGAGGTGATGCTGGCCCGGCTGCGCGAGACCGCGACCCGGGTGCTGGCGCATGTCGAGCTGCGGATGGAGCAGCCGGCGGAGCAGTTCGCGCCGCAGCAGCCGCAGGAAATGCACGAGCATCACATCGACCCGGTGACCGGCGAGGACGAAATGGCCGAGGAGCCGGCGATGGCCGCTGCCGGCGGCGGTGGCGGCGGACGTCCGGCGCGCCCGTCACGCCCGGCCCGGCCACAGATGGACCCGCGCGACCCGTCGACCTGGGGCAAGATTTCCCGCAACGCGGCCTGCCCGTGCGGCTCCGGCAAGAAGTACAAACATTGCCACGGCGCGGCGCGCTGACCGCGTCACGCCGGCGGCACCTCTCCGCTTGACCTTGGCGGCGTAGCTGCCATTCTCCCGCGCCACGATGCCCGACGATGACCTGGTGGTGCGGTTCCAGAATGTCGGCCTGCGCTACGGGCCCGGGCCGGAGGTGCTGCGCGACATCACCTTCGACATCAAGCCGGGCAGCTTCCAGTTCCTGACCGGGCCGTCAGGCGCCGGCAAGTCGTCTCTGCTGCGGCTGATGTATCTGTCGATGCGCCCGACGCGCGGGCTGGTGACGCTGTTCGGCCAGGACATCGGCACGGCGCCACGGCGCGCCCTGCCCGCCCTGCGGCGGCGCATCGGGCTGGTGTTCCAGGACTTCCGCCTGCTCGACCACCTGACCGTCACCGAGAATGTCGAACTGCCGCTGCGCGTCGCCGGCATCAAGGACGGCCGCATCCGCCGCAACATTCCCGAACTGCTCGACTGGGTCGGGCTCGGCAAGCGTCTGGACGCCAAGCCGCCGACGCTGTCGGGCGGCGAGCAGCAGCGCGTCGCCATCGCCCGCGCGGTGATCACCCGGCCATCGCTGCTGCTGGCCGACGAGCCGACCGGTAACCTGGACGCGCACATCGCGGAACGCCTCGTGCGGCTGTTCGAGCAACTGCACAAGACCGGCACGGCGGTGGTGGTCGCGACGCACAACGAGTCGCTGGTGCGCGACACCCGCCATCGCCGCCTCGACCTGCGCGACGGCAATCTCAGGCTCCTGCACGCCGACCGGCCAGCGGCTTGAACGCGACAATCAAGGGCATGTCCAAGACAAAGCTGGTGCCGGACGAGCAGGGCGCCGGGCGGTTCCTGCCGTGGGTGCTGGCGCTGATGGTGTTCCTGGCAACGCTGGCGGCTCTCGGCGCATTGGCGCTGAACGACACCGTGCGACGGTGGGACCGGTCGGTGCGCGGCAACCTGACCATCGAGATCCCGTGGGCGGCGAACCCGCCGCTGGCCGAGCAGACCGCCGCCGCCCTGGACGTGGTGAACGACACCGCCGGCATCGCGGCGGTAAGGGAATTGACCCGCGACGAGCTGGCCACGCTGCTGGTGCCGTGGCTCGGCGACAGCGCGGCGCTCGACGACCTGCCGCTGCCGGCCCTGATCGACGTGAGCCTCGACAAGACCGCGCCGGCCGACATCGACAACCTGCGCAGCCGGCTCGCCGAAGCGGTGCCGGGCGCGATCCTGGACGACCATCAGGCGTGGCTGGCGCAGATGCTGAAGCTGGCGCGCGGGGTGCAGCTCGCCGCCGGGATCATCGTGCTGCTGCTGGCCGGCGCCGTCGGCGCGGTGGTCGTGCTGGCGATGCGCGCGACGCTGGCCAGCAACCACGATGTGCTGGAGGTGCTGCACCTGATCGGCGCACAAGACAGTTTCATCGCCGGGCAGTTCCAGGCCCACGCGGTCCGGCTCAGCCTGCGCGGTGCCTTGACCGGGCTGGCGATGACGCTGCTGCTCGGCGCGACGCTGCTCGTCACCTGGCTCGGCTGGGACGGGGCGATCTCGGCGGTGCGGACCTATGGCGCGCCGCTGCAACTGCTGGCGCTGGTGGCGGTGCCGGCGGCCGCCGTGTTGATCGCGACGCTGACCGCGCGCTGGGCGGTGCTGCGCGAACTGTCGCGCATGATGTAAAAGTTCCGGATGATTCGACGCCCACGGTTTGCGCGGCGATGACGCTGCACGACGCCCGCGACGCCCAGCCGGACCGGCGCGGCTCGCTGCTTGGCGGGTTGGCGCGGCTACTGGCCGCGCTGGCGCTGATCTGGCTCGGCGGCCTGATCTACTTCATCCAGAGCCTGCCACGGCCCGGCCCGGACGACACCCAGGCAACCGACGCCATCGTCGTGCTCACCGGCGGCGCGGAACGGCTGGAGGCCGGACTGGCGTTGCTCGGTGCCGAGCGTGGCCAGCGCCTGCTGATCTCCGGCGTCGACCGCGCGACCACGGCGCGCGACCTTCAGAACCGCGCCGACAATGCGGCGGCCAAGTTCGCCTGTTGCGTCGACCTCGGCCACGAGGCGCCCGACACCGTCGGCAACGCGCTGGAGACCGCGCTGTGGGTGCGCGAGCACGGCTTCACGAGCCTGCGGCTGGTCACCGCCAGCTACCACATGCCCCGTTCGCTGCTGCTGTTCCAGGAAACCATGCCGGCGGTGCGCGTGGTGCCGAACCCGGTCTTCTCCTCCAACGTCGACGTCGAAGGCTGGTGGCACCGGCCCTACTCCGCGCGCGTGCTGGCCAACGAGTTCACCAAGTACCTGTTGAGCCTGCTCAAGATCCGGCTGGCGAGCCTGGCATGAGGATGCTGCGCTCGGCCCTGTTCAACGCCTGCTTCTACGTCTGGACGGTGGGGCTGGCGATCCTGCACGCGCCGTTCATGTACCTCGTGCCGCGCTCGTTCCTGGTGCGCACGCTGGCCTTCTGGTCGCGGTCGGTGGTGTCGATCATGCGCGCGACCTGCGGCATCGGGGTGGAGGTGCGCGGCGCCGAGCGCCTGGTGCCGGGCCCGGCCATCGTGGTTTCCAAACACCAGTCGGCGTTCGACACACTGGTTTGGCACGGCCTGCTGCCCGATCCGGCGATCGTGCTGAAGAAAGAGCTGACCTGGATCCCGATCTACGGCCAGCTCGCCAAGCGGCTGCAGATGATCCCGGTCGATCGCGGCGCCGGCGGCGCGGCGGTGAAAGCGATGCTGCGCGGCGCCGAGTCGGCGGCGAAGCAGAACCGGCACATCGTCATCTTCCCACAAGGCACCCGCACCGCGCCCGGCACCACGGTCGCGCAGGTGCCCTACCATCCCGGCGCCGCGGCGCTGTACAGCCGGTTGAAGCTGCCGGTGGTGCCGGTGGCGCTGAACACCGGCCTATTCTGGCCGCGGCGCACCTTCCTGCGTTTTCCCGGCACCATGCTGATCGAGTATCTGGAGCCGATCCCGCCGGGCCTGCCGCGCGCCGAGTTCCAGAAACTGCTCGAGGAACGTATCGAAGGCGCGACCCAGCGCCTGGAAGCGGAAGCGAAGGCGACGCGATGAACGGCAAGGTCGCGGTGGTCACGGGCGGCAGTCGCGGCATCGGCGCCGCCGTGGTGCATTGGCTGGCGGCGGCCGGCTATGTCGTCTGCTTCAGCCATCGCGACAGTGCCGCGGCGGCCGACGCCGTGGCCGCGGCTGTGGCCGACGCCGGCGGCACGGCGCACGCCGTACGCGCCGACGTTGCCCGCGAAGCGGACATCGTGGCCCTGTTCCAGGCCGCCGACGCGCTGGGACCGCTGGCGGCGCTGGTCAACAATGCCGGCTTCACCGGCCCGGCAGCACGCCGGATGGTCGACGCCGACGCGGCGCTGCTGAACCAGGTCTTCGCCGTCAACGTGATCGGGCCGATGCTGGCGGCGCGCGAGGCGATCCGGCGCATGAGCACGGCGCATGGCGGCGCAGGCGGACGCATCGTCAACGTGTCCTCGACCGCCGCGAAACGTGGCTCGCCGGGCGAGTGGGTCGACTACGCCGCCGCCAAGGCCGCGCTCGACACCTTCACCCGCGGGCTGGCACTGGAACTGACCGGCGAGAATATCCGGGTCAACGCAGTGGCACCGGGGCTGACAGACACCGACCTGCACGCGCGCGCCGGCGCCCCCGACCGGGCGCAACGGATGGCACCGCGCATCCCGCTGGGTCGCGCCGGGACCGCCGACGAGATGGCCCGCGCCATCGCCTGGCTGGTCACCGACGCACCGGACTACATGACCGGCACGGTGATCCCGGTCGACGGCGGTTTCTAGTCCGACAACCGTCGGAATCTCTTACAGAAGCGTGACAGGCATCCCCGGTGCTTATGGCCAACGGCATGATTCTACGTCGGAATCATCCTTGGCTTGGAAATTGCTTGTATAGCCACACAAAAGGGGGCGCCTCACGAAGGCGACCGGGGAAAGCAACGAGATGGATATCGAGCGCAGACCGATGTTACGGCACACGATTTGGCAGATCGGCACACAGACGGCGCCACGCAAGTGGCCGTTACCAATGTCGCTGCTGCTGCTGCTGACCCTTTGCGTGGCCGGATGGGCCCTGGTCGGCGGCGCCTTGCACATGGTCTACAACTTCGTCAGCTAGCCTTCGCTCGCACAGAACCAACCGAGAACATCTTTGCGCCGGAGTTTAGATTCCGGTATCATCGGCCATAGCTACAGGGCGCCCTCGAGTGGCGCCTTCGTCGTCTCAAGCCATGAGCGGCGTGTCAGGAACGGAGTGCCGGCCGATGCCCACCGTTGCGCCCATCTCGCAACAGATCTGGGACATGAAGTATCGCTACCGCAATGCCAGCGGCGCGCCGGTGGACGATACCATCGAGGCAACCTGGCGGCGTGTCGCGAAGGCGCTGGCCGCCGGTGAGAGCGACCCCTCGGCCTGGGAAGACCGCTTCTACGAGGCGCTGACCGATTTCCGCTTCCTGCCCGCCGGCCGGATCATCGCCGGCGCCGGCACCGACCGCCGCGTCACGCTGTTCAACTGCTTCGTGATGGGCACGGTCGAGGACGACATGGCGTCGATCTTCGAGAATCTGAAGGAAGCC
>CAZVLI010000208.1:0-6943 GCA_964627965.1 uncultured Rhodospirillales bacterium | reverse complement strand
CATCAAGGACGGACTGATCGCCGAGATCGGCCGGATCGACCCTGCCAACGCCGACGAGGTGATCGATGCCGAGGGCCTGGTCGTGGCGCCGGGCTTCATCGACCTGCACACCCACTACGATGCCCAGTTGTTCTGGGACCCCTACTGCACGATTTCGAGCTGGCACGGCATCACCTCCGTCGTGATCGGCAATTGCGGCTTCGGCTTCGCGCCGGTCGCGCCGGAAATGCGCGAGCGTTCGATGCTGTCGATGACCCGGGTCGAAGCGATCCCGCTGGCCTCCATGCAGGAGGGCATGCCGTGGGACTGGGTTACGTTCCCGGAGTTTCTCGACGCGGTGGAGCGGGCGCCGAAAGCCATGAACATCCTGCCCTACGTTCCGATCAGCCCGCTGCTGATCTGGGTCATGGGCTTCGAGGACGCCAAGGCCGGGCGCAAGCCGACCGAGGCGGAGACCGCCGAGCTCTGCCGCCTGCTGCACGAGTCGATGGACGCCGGCGCCTGCGGATGGTCCGCGCAACGTATGGTGCCGACCGGCCCTGCCGCGGTGCAGCGCGATTTCGACGGCTCGCCGATGCCGACCGACGTGATGCATGACGATACCTGTCGCGCGCTGGCCGGCGTGCTGCGCCAGCGCAACGAAGGCTTCATGCAGATGCTGCTGATCTCCGGCGACAACGCCGCCGACCAGGCCTTCTACGAGGAGCTGGCGGAGATTTCCGGCCGGCCGATGCTGATGAACGTGGTCCAGGCTTTCGATCATCGGCCGGAGATTCACCGCCGCGTGCTGGCCTGGCTGAAGAGCTGCCGCGAACGCGGCATTCGCGTCGTCGGCCAGGGCCTCACCACCGACGCCGGCTTCACCTTCACGTTCGAGAACTGGAACCTGTTCGACGATTCCGAGGCCTGGTGCGAGGCCACCACCGGCACGTTGGAGGAGCGCAAGGCCAAGCTCGCCGATCCCGCGCGGCGCCAGGCGCTGAAGGACGATATGCCGCGCACTGCCACCGGTCCGCTCGCCGACATCGTCATCCTCGGCCCGCAGTTGGAGAAGAACCAGCCGTGGCTCGACCACACGCTGGCGCTGGCCGGCGAGAAGATGGGCAAGCACCCGGTCGACGTGATGCTCGACATCGCCGTCGAGGAGGACCTGAAGACGGAGTTCTTCGCCGCCCCGCCGAACGGCAGCATCGAGTTCCTCAAGGAGATCGTCGACGACCCCTACGTGCTGTTCGGTGTCTCCGATGGCGGCGCCCACACCAAGTTCCTGACCGCCGGACGCTACCCGACCGAGACGCTGGTGAAGATCGTCCGCACGCACGGGATGGTTAGCCTGGAGGACGCGCACTGGCGCCTGTCGGCCTTGCCGGCCCAGGTCGCCGGCTTCGAGGGACGTGGCGTACTGTGCAAGGGCGCGCCGGCCGACATCGTGGTCTACGACTACGAGAACCTGGAGGTCCTGCCGGACGAGATCGTGCACGACCTGCCGGGCGGCGAATGGCGGCGCATCCAGCGCGCCAAGGGCTACCGCTGGGTACTCGTCAACGGCGAAGTGACGATCAAGGACGACGAGCAGACCGGCAATCACAGCGGCCAGCTCCTGCGTTTCGGCACCGGCCTGCCGCGCGAGTCGCTGGCGGCCGCGGAATAGTGGCCAGCCCCCGCCGCAAGCCAACCGCCACCAGCGACGAGGTTCGCGAAGCCCTGATGCAGGCGGCGCTCGACGCCTTCGTCGAGCACGGCTTCCACGGCACGTCGATGCGCGACATCGCGCGGCGCGCCGGCACCGCCGTTTCGCACAGCTACTACTACTTCGCGTCCAAGGGTGAACTGCTACGCACGCTGATGGTGCGTGTGACCGCAGACCTACTCCACGCGTTGGACCATGCCGCCACGCCCGCAGACCCCGTCGATCGGCTGGCGGCGCTGGTCCGCGCCCACGTGCTCTTCCACACCGAACGACAAGCGGAATCGTTTGTCGGCAACAGCGAGTTGCGTAGCCTGGCGCCGGACGAGCGTACCGCCATCGTGGCATTGCGCGATCGGGTCAGCGACCACTTCAAGACCGCGATCGACGACGGAATCCAGCAAGGACGATTTGCGGCGGCGCGGCGCGACGAGGCTGTCCTCGCTGTCGCCACCATGTGTACTGCCGTCGCCGGCTGGTATCGCGCCGACGGCAACCGCACGCCGCACGAGATCGCCGACGCCTACGCCGCGCTCATCCTCAACATGCTGCGTCCGGAATGAAAATGGCCGGGCGCGAGCCCGGCCATTCGCAAAGGGTCACGCGACAAGACCTAGCCCTGGAGCACGGCCTCGAAGGTGCAGCTCACCTGGCCCGGGCTGCCGGAACCGAGCTGCTGCGTGTGGCGGGCCGGCCGCGAGTTCTCGTCCGGGAACATCTTCTCCCACTCGCCGTTCAGGGCGCCGCGGCCGGTGGCCGGGTCCTTGACCCAGAACGTCACCTTGATGATGTCGTCCGGCGTCCCGCCAGCGGCCTCGATGCCGGCGCGGATGTGCTTGAAGATGTTGGTGATCTGATCGGCCAGTTCCGCCGGCAACTCGCCGGTTTCCGGATCGCGGCCGCCGATCACGCTCGACATCACCATGTTGCCGATGCGACTGGCATTCGGGATCGGGTTCGAATGCTTGAAGCCCGGCCAGTTGATGCTTTGACGCTTCGCCATTCGCTCAGGCCTTCTCGAAGACCGGCAGCTCCTTGGTCGCGTCGACCAGCGCTTCCTTGCCCTCGGTCGGCAGGTTGCGGGCCCAGTTCAGCGCACCGTCGATATCGCCTTCCCAGACCTCGCGCGGCAGTTCGTAGAGGATCTCCACGCCGTAGCCGTTCGGATCGGAGATGTAGACGGAGTGCGTCATGCCGTGATCGACGCGGCGATGGAACGTCACGCCCTTCTCCTGCATGTACTCCAAGTGCGCCAGCCAGGACTCGCGGTCCGGCATGGTGATCGCGATGTGGTTCACCGCGGTCGGCATGCCGAACATGCCCCACTCCTCCGGCGGCGCCGGCAAGTCCTTGTTCTCCACCAGTGCGAGATCGTGGTGATGCGTGCCTTCGTCGCGCTCGCCGCTATAGAAGCGCATCTTCGGCGGGTTCGGGCGCTGCTCGGTGGCCTTGAGCTCGCCGACCTGCTGCATGCCGACGATCTCGGTCCAGAACTTGTGCGACTCATCCATGTCGCGCACGTTCAAAACCAGATGATTGATGCCCTTGGGCATGACCGGCGTGTTGGTTTTCGACATCCCGATTTTCCTTCCCAATTGCGCCGCCGCGAGCGCCCGCGCGGCTGTCTCGTCTAAACGTAATCCTCAATCATACGCCGCCACAGGCCCGTTCGGCGACCGCGACAATTTGCGTCATGTCCCGTCGGCGAAGAGGCAGGGCACGTTCCGCCGCCCAGCTTCTGCCCACGTCGACACCGCGACGCCATTACCCGTATCCTGCGACCATGCGAGCGAACCAGCGCGTCCTGTCCTTCCATCAACTATATCGATATTATCGCGGAAAGTCGATTTCTGGACACCACGTCGCATGACCGACCCGAACGCCCCGCGGCGCCTTGCCAACGACGATCAGCCCGGCACCAAGACACTCGTCGAGGACGTCTTTCGGCGGTTGCGCTCGGACATCGTCTACGGCGAGGTCAAGCCCGGCGCCAAGCTGCGGGTGGAGGCGCTGCGCGCGAAGTACGGCGTCAGTTCGTCGACGATGCGCGAGGCATTGTTGCGGCTGGTCGGCGAGTCGCTTGCCACCACCGAGGGGCAGCGCGGCTTTCGTGTCGCGCCGCTGTCGCTGGCCGATTTCCATGAGATCACCCGTTTGCGCAAGCTGATGGAGACCATGGCGTTGCGCGAGGCCATCGAGCACGGCGACGAGGACTGGGAAGCGGACGTCGTCGCCGCCTTCCATCGGCTGAGCAAGGTCGACATCCGCAAGATGCGCCACTCCGAAGCGGTGCATCGCGAGTGGACGACCTACAACAACGCCTTCCACGATGCCCTGGTCTCGGCCTCGCCGTCGCGCTGGGTGCAGCATTTTCGGCGCCTGCTGTACCAGCATTCCGCGCGCTACCGGGCCCAGCATCTGGTCTACGCCAACGTTCGTCCCGGCGTGCGACAGGAGCACAAGGCGATCATGGACGCGGCGCTGGCGCGCGACGCCGACTTGGCCTGCGAAATGACAGAAGCGCACATCGAGCGCACCTACGCCAAGCTCGCCGAGCTGCATGCCAAGGGCGAGACCGACTTCTCCGACTAATCCAGCGGTTCGTCGAGAAAGCGGTCGACGAGCCGATCGGCGCGGGTGCGGTCGGCGCGCATGTGCGCCTGCATCAGGTTGCGACCGCGCGAGCCAAGGTAGAAGCGCTCGTACTGCTCGTTGCGGCTGGCCAGCGCGGTGCCGGCGAAGTCCCAGCCCAGCCGGAACACGCGGGCACGGCGCTCCGCGTCAACCTCGACGCCAGCCAGGTAGTGATCGAGCAGCGGCCGCAGGTCCTTGTCCTCGAACTGCGAGCGCGACGGCGTCGTGAACACGTTGTGCGAGCCGAGCTGGCGGATGATCTCGTTCACCCGCGGCATCCACACCGGCATCGACGCGCGCAGCGCCAGCAACGGCTCGTGTTCCGGGAACCAAGCGCCGTTGCCGTATTCCTTGGCGTTCTGCTCGGCGGCGGTGATCGCGCTGCGCGCCAGCTCAGCGTATGTCCAGATCTCGGCGAGCTGGTGCTGCGTATCCGGCTTGCCGGCGGTGTTGATGGTCTCCGCCATCCGGCACGCGATGCCCCAGGCGAACTCCAGCTTGGTCTGCGCCCGGATCATGGTCTGCTGCATGATGTTGGGCCACCAGCTCGTCTGCATGACGGCGTTGTACACCGCCAGATTGGCGTCGATGAACACCCGGTTTCGCGGCACCTCGACCCGGTCGAAGATCACGAACGCGTCCTGCTCGTCGAACCGGCTGGAGAATGGGTAGTCGAACAGGTTCCATTCGCGCGACGTGCTGTCGCGGCACAGGAACTTCAGCCCCGGCGTGTTCATCGGAATGTTGAAGCAGACCGCGTGCTTGTCCGCGGCGTCCGGCATTGGGGAGCCCGGGTAGACCGCAAGCTCGTCAGCGAACGGCGCCAGCGTCGCCAGGATGCGACTGCCGCTGACCAGGATCCCGTGCTCTGTGTCCTCGACCTTGTGCAGCTGCCGGTCCTCCAGACCGACCGGCACCGTGCCCTGCGCCAGGTTGAACGTGGTGTGCACGATGGTGTGCGTCAGGCTGAGGTCGTTGCGGCGCATTTCCTTCTGGTGCTCGACCAGGTTGGCGGCGCCCTCCTCATTGCCGTTCACTGCCCACTCATCGGCCCGCGACGCGAAACCGGCATAGGTGACGTTCATGTAGTCCGGCGTGCGCCCCATCAGGCCGACGGAGTACTCCGCCACCCGCTGCAACCCCTTGTGACGCTGCAGCAGGTCGTCCTTGGAACGCGGCAGCATGTGACTGACCGCGATCTGCTCGCCCGTTTCCGGGTCCGGCATCAGACAGTCGTCGGGATACTCGTGCTGCAGGTCGTAGACCTCGCCCAGCGCCCGCGCCGCACCGGCGAAGGCCGGGTGCTCCGGCACGTTCTCGACCTTCTCGCCATCGACCCAGATGTCGCGGCCATCGTCCAACTTGGACAAGAACTCCTGCCCGGTACGTGCCGGCATGGCGCCGCCTCCCGTCGCTCGTATTGTTGGGGTAGCAAACCAATTGCGGTGGGACGGGTCAACGGAAATATCGATATTCTGGATTGACCGCCGCCGGGCGACGCCGCAAGCTGCCTGGAGCGATGCAACCGACCGGCCGCGTCGCGCCTACCGCACCGCCAGCCAGGGAAACGCAGCATGAAGTTTGGCGTTGGCCAACCCGTCACCCGCCTCGAAGATAGTCGCCTGCTGACCGGCGGCGGTCACTACCAGGACGATGTGAACCTGGCCGGTCAGGCCTACTGCGTGTTCGTCCGCAGCCCCTATGCGCACGCCAAGATCAACGGTGTCGACACGGCCGAAGCGGAGAAGCTGCCCGGCGTGGTCGCGATCCTGACCGGCGCCGACTTCGCCGCCGACGGCATCGCCACCCCGAAGGCGCGCCAGCCGCGCAAGAAGGCTGATGGCTCACCGATGTTCGCGCCGCAGCGTCCGGCCATGGTGGTCGACCGCGCCCGCTATGTCGGCGATCCGGTCGCCATGGTGGTCGCGGAAACGCTGGCGCAGGCCAAGGACGCGGCCGAGTTGGTCGAGGTCGACTACGACCCGCTGCCCGCCGTCACCGACACCACCGAGGCACACGATCCATCCTCGCCGGTGGTCTGGGACGAAAACGGCGACAACATCTCGCACCGCACCGAGCGCGGCGACAAGGCGAAGGCCGACGCCGCCTTCGCCCAGGCCGCACATACGGTGAAGCGGCGCTACGTCATCACCCGCGTGCATGCGCAGTACATGGAACCGCGCGGCGCACTGGGCAGCTACGACGCCGGCGACGGCCGCTTCACGCTCTACGCGGACGTGAACTATCCGCACCGCGTCCGCAACATGCTGGCCTCGATGGTCTTCGAGGTGCCCGAGAGCGACGTGCGGGTGATGGTGCGCGATGTCGGCGGCGGCTTCGGCGCCAAAGGCTGGCAGTATGTCGAGCATCGCCTGACCTTGTGGGCGGCGCGGCGGCTCGGCCGGCCGGTCCGCTGGACTTGCGAGCGCTCAGAGGTGCTGCTGGCCGACGAGGCCGGCCGCGACAATGTCGGCGAGATCGAACTCGCCTTCGACGACAACGGCAAGATCCTCGGCCTACGGCTGGAGATGATCGCCAATCTCGGCGCCTACGTCGCCTCCGACCGCCAGTTGCTGACGCCGTTCGGCATGATCGGCACGGTGGTCGGCGTCTACGACATCC
>CAZVLI010000207.1:0-6951 GCA_964627965.1 uncultured Rhodospirillales bacterium | reverse complement strand
CCATCGCGGCCCGGAGTTCGCCGAGCTGACGCGCGGCCTGCTGCGCGACATCCGCCCGGTCTTCGGTACCGAGAAGCCGGTGATCATCTATCCCGCCTCGGGCACCGGCGCGTGGGAAGCGGCCCTGGTCAACACGCTCTCGCCCGGCGACGAGGTGCTGATGGTCGAGACCGGCCAGTTCGCCTCGCTGTGGTGCGAACTGGCTGGCCGGATCGGGCTGAAGGTGCGCCTGATCGAGCAGGAATGGGGCAACGGCGTGCCGCCGGAGCGCATCGAGGAAGAGCTGAAGGGCGATGGCGCCGGCGCCATCAAGGCAGTCGCTGTGGTGCACAACGAGACCTCTACCGGCGTGACCAGCCGCGTCGCCGAGGTGCGCAAGGCCATCGACGCCGCCGGCCACGGCGCGCTGCTGCTGGTCGACACCATCTCCTCGCTGGGCTCGATCGACTATCGCCACGACGAGTGGGGCGTGGACGTGACCGTCGGCGGTTCGCAGAAGGGCTTGATGCTGCCGCCGGGGCTGAGCTTCAACGCGGTCAGCGACAAGGCGCTCAGCCTCCACAAGTCGGCCGGCCTGGCGCGGTCCTACTGGGACTGGTCGGCGATGCTGACCGCCAACGCCGACGACGCCTTCCCGTTCACCCCGGCGACCAACCTGCTCTACGGCCTGCGCGCCGCCATCGACATGCTGAACGAGGAGGGGCTGGCCAACGTCTTCGCCCGCCATGCCCGTCACGGCGCGGCGACGCGTGCGGCGGTGCAGGCCTGGGGCCTGCGCGTGCTGGCCAAGGACGAGCGCGAGTATTCCGGCGCGTTGACCGCCGTGGTCATGCCCGACGGTCACGATGCCGACGCGCTGCGCGCCCTGATCCTGAAGCACTTCGACATGTCGCTCGGCAATGGTCTCGGCCGGCTGAAGGGCAAGGTGTTCCGCATCGGCCACCTCGGCGCGTTCAACGACCTGACGCTGGCGGGGACGCTGTCGGGTGTGGAGATGGGCCTCAGCCTGGCCGGCGTGCCGTTCCAGCGCGGCGGCGTCGACGCCGCGCTCAAGCACCTGATGGAGACCGCGGGCTAGTTGTTCACCGCCTCGGCGATCTGCATGAAGGCGAACGGCGGGTAGCGGTTCAGCTTCTTCGCGACCGCCATGTTCACCACGTAGGCGAAGTCGGTCGCCCGCACGATCGGCAGGTCGCCCGGCGTCTTGCCGTCGCGCAGGATCTTGAGGGCCTGCGTCGCCGCCAGCTTGCCGATGTCGGCATAGCGTGCCGCGATGGAGAGCAGCGCCTGCTGTTCCCGCACCAGGCTCTCGTAGGGGCTGACGATGCCGATGCCGTGGTCGACGGCGGCCCCGGTGAACAGCGCGCCGTTCTTGCGCAGGAATGAGCTGGAACCGAGGTAGACCCACTTCACCCCGCGGTCGCGAAGCTCGGCCATGCGGGCGGTGATCGATCCGATTGCCGGCCGGCCGTCGCCACCCAGCGGCAGTTCCAGCGCCACCAGCTCGAAGCCCATCTTCGCCGCCAGGGCGGTCAGCTCCTCCTTCTTGATCACCGAGTTGCGTTCGTTGGTGTGGTACAGCAGGCCGAGCTTGCTGAACGCCGGGTCGTACTGCCGCACCACCTCGACGTTCACCGACTCCGGCACCCGGTTGAAGGTGCCGGCGACGTTGGCGCGGCCGCTGTACGCGAAGCTCTCCGCGATGTCGGTGCCGAACGGATCGGCGACGACGGTGAACACCACCGGGATGTCGTACAGGTAGCGCGGGTTGTCGACATTCTCGCGCGTGCCGATGATCCCCAGCGTGGTGCTGGTTCCGTAGGTCAGCACAAGGTCGATGTTGTCTTCGCGCGCTTGCTTCACAAGCTTGGGCAGGCGCGACTTGTCCTGCTGCAGGTCATGAACGATCACCTCGGCGTCGAAGCCGCTGTCCGCAATCGCCGCCTTGAAGCCTTCGCAGAGGTGTTCGCAGCCTTCGTAGAAGATGCCCAGGATGCGCTTGGTTTCGGCACCGGCGGGCGCCGCGACCGCCAGCGCGAGGGCGACGCCGAGAGCCAGCGATTGTTTCCGCCACATGAAGCCCGCCGTCCCTGTCTTGGTTTTCGGCAAGGCTACTATCGTGAAGGCGGGCGTTCCAAGTCAGTCGCCGGCGGCTGCCGCCGTGGCCTGCCGGACCGCGCCGCCGGCCACGGTGGCGTAGAGGGCGGCGCCGACCAGCACCCAGGCCGCGACCAGCCCGGTCGCTGCGGCGAAGCCGAAGGTCCCGCTGATGGCGGCGATGACCAGCAATCCAAGGATCGCACCGCCGCGTTCCCAGGTGCGCAGGGCGCCGAGCACCGCGTTCGACCCCAGGGCGCGCAGCCCGGTCTCGGCCAGCCGCACCGTGATCGAGACTTGCGGACCGCGCGCCAGGCCGTAGCCGAGTCCGCCACCCAGCACGGCGCCGAGCATCGCGAGCTCGCCGGGCCATGCCACGACCGCCAGCAGCGAGAGGCCGGCGAGCGCCAGTCCGACCAGCGCGACCAGCTCCGGCGGCGCGCCGCGCTCGGTGACCCGCCCGCCGACCGGGCCACCCACGGCGAGGGCGATGAAGAGCATCAGCGTGCGTCCGATATCGGCGGTCGACGCGCCCAGGCCGTCCAGCGTCAGGGCGACGAGGTAGGAGGCGAACGCCTGCAGCAGCACGCTGGTCGGAATCGCGACGCCGAAGACGAGCAGCCCGAAGCGTGGGTTGCGCAGCCCCGCGAACAGTCGCGGCTTTTCCGGCTGTCCTGATCTCGGCCTGGCGCCGGCGTCCTGCGGTGCCAGGAGACGTAGGAACAGGAAGATCGAGACCGCGATCAGCACGCCGCTGATCAGGAACACGTTGGCCTGGCCCAGGCGGTCGGCGAGGATGCCGCCCAGCGCGGTGCCGCAGAACACGCCGCCGAACAGCACCGTCGTGAAGGTTCCGAGCGTGCGGTCGCGCTCTCCGGCGGGCGCCACGGCCAGCGCGAAGTCTTGGCAGGCGAGCGTGACCAGCGCGTAGCCGACGCCGGTCGCGGTACGCCACAGGACGATCTCGGTGACGCTGGTGGCCACGAACAGACCGACATGCGCCGCCAGCATCGGCACCGCCGCCAGCCACAGCAGGCGCCGGCGGCCCAACCGCTGCGCCAGGGCGCCGGCGTAAGGCGAGGCCAGCAGGATGGCGAGCAGGTAGCCAGCCAGCGGCAGGCCGATGACGATGCTCTCGTCGAGCCAGGGCAAGCTGTTGCTGGCCGCCCGGGTGTAGATCGGCAGGAACGACAGCGGCAGCTCGTCGGCCGCCGCGAACAGGAACAGCGCCAGCCGAATGTCGGTGAAGTAGGCGACGCGCAGGGTCTTGAGCCCACCGCCGCCGATCTTCGCGTTCAGGCGCTCGGCCCGTTCGACCAGCGTCGCGGTCAGGCGGTCGACGGTGCCGCGGGCGCCGCGGGTCACGCGCATCGAGAAGTCGCCGGCGGCCTGCATCGACGCCAGCCGTTGCAGCCGGTCCAGCCCGCCGGTCAGCGACCGGCTGGTCATCAACACCATCAGCTCGTAGGCGATCATGGCGGTGACCAGCACGATCACCGCCATGTCGAGGAACACGTCGCGGAAGCGCCGGGCGATGAAGGCCGGATCGATGTCGATCACCACGTAGGCGATCTCCTCGCCATCGACCAGGATCGGGTGGCTGCGCACGTTCTTGCGCTCGCGTGGCGGGGCCAGGTAGGGGTCGATGCGCTCGCCGGCCTCCAGCACGATGCGTCCGGTCGCGACCGCGATGTAGGCCACTTCCGGCAGTCGTGAGAGCATCTCGCCGAAGTAGCTCTCCGCCCCGGTCAGGCGGTCGAGCGGCACGCCGGCCGCAACCGCGCGCTGCACGTTGTCGCTGACCACCGTGCCGATCAGGTTGGTGCGGGCCGAAAGTTCCGGCTCGATCGAGCGGTTCACGTTGGCGAGCGTGATCGCGCCCAGGATCACGGCTGAACCGACGATCAGCAGGGCGGCCACGGGGGCCAGCCGTGCCGCCGTACGTCGCGCCAGCGAACGTGTCGTCCGCGTCGGCGCTTCGTGTGGCGGCGGATCTGCTGACTGGCTGGCGCTGCCCGTCGACCACGCGGCCTCGAAACGGCGCGCCGCGGCGGCCAGGTTGGTCTCCAGCCGGGCGATCTCGGTGCCGAAGGCGCCCGATCGCCTCGTGCTACCCGGCGGCGCGCCATTCTCCAGCGAGGTTTCCAGCCGGGCGATGGCCCGCTGCGGCGCCGCCAGCAATAGGCGCAGCACGACATAGGATAGCGCCGCGAATGCGGCCCAGATCAGCAGCGCACTCTGCGCGGTCCGCAGCAGCATGTCGCGCGAGGCGGCGCGGTAGCGATCCCTCGGGTAGGCCACGACGACGGCGCCGACCGTATCGCCGGCGCGGTCGGTAATGCTGTGGCCGCTGAACAGCCGGCCGCCGGTCTCGATGCTCCAGGCCGGGCCGTCGGTCAGCCGGAGCGCGCGCAGCACGTCGTCCGACACCTGCTCCGAAGGGTTCGGTTCGGTGCTGTAGACGACGAAGCCGGAGGGGTTGAACACCGCCACCGCCTCGATCTGCGGGTCGGTCTGTAGCGCGCGCGCCACAACCTCGTTGCCGTTGCGCATCATCGACAGCGGCAGGCCGAGATCGACGATCGGCCGGAACGACGCCGACGTGGTCTGCGCCACCACCGACAGCCGCTGGCGCGCGAGGTCGGACAGGATGGCGTCGTGCTGGAGCACCGCCAGAATCGCCTGCACGCCCTGGACGACGGCGATCACCAGCGCGAAGGTCACCCAGCTGCGAAAAAGTATCGACATCCGCGCCCAACGTCCGCTGGCGGTAGTATGGTTTGCCCGCAAACGGGGCGCCAGCGCGCCGGCCCCTCCGCCGGCCGGTTCAACGTCGCTTGAGCCCGCCTTGCATCGCGTTCGGCACGCGGCGTAGGCTCCGGCCGACTAGTCAGAAGGATCAGCTCATGACGCGCTTGCGCCCCGCCCTCGTCGTCGCCCTGATGCTTGCCACGGCGACCGTGACGACGGCCCACGCGGCCGACGAGAAAGGCCGTTTCGCGGTCAAGGGACCGGGCCTGGCGACGTGCCAGGACTTCGTCAATCACGTGAAGGACAAGTCGCAGACCTTCTACGTGATGGGCGGTTGGCTGCTCGGCTTCCTGAGCGCCCACAACCTTCACATGGAAGACACCTACGACGCCGCATCGTGGCAATCGGGCGAGTTGCTGCTCGGCCTGATGGAGAACTACTGCCGCCAGCGTCCCGAAGAGCGCTTCGCGGAAGGCACCATCAAGCTGATCCGGCTGCTGATGCCGAACCGCCTGACCACCGAAAGCCGGCTGGTCCGCGCCGAGAACGGCCAGAATCGCGTCGCCGTCTACGAAGAGGTGATGCGGCGGACGCAGCAGGCGCTGAAGGACCAGGGCTACTACGTCGGCGTCATCGACGGCCTCTACGGCCCCGGCTCGAAGAACGCGCTGACCAAGTTCCAGGATGCCAACAAGTTGCCGACCACCGGCGTGCCGGATCCGCGCACCCTGTTCGCCCTGTTCCGCGAGGAGCTCCGGCCGCCGCAGCCGGCCGACAAGAAGAACGACCAGTAGCCACCTGGATGCGTTGGGATCCGACCCAGTATCTGGCCTTCGCCGACCATCGGGCGCGGCCGGCGCTGGAGCTCTTCGCGCGCATCGGCCACCCGGGGCCGTCGCGCGTCTACGATCTCGGCTGCGGCACCGGCGCGATGGTCAAGGCAATGCGCGAGCGCTGGCCGGATGCCGCGATCACCGGCATCGACCGGTCCGAGGACATGCTCGCCGCGTCGCGCCAGGCGGTTCCGGACGCCAGTTTCGAGGCTGCCGACCTGGCGACCTGGGCGCCCGACGCGCCGGTCGACGTGATCTACTCCAACGCGGCGCTGCACTGGCTGGATGACCACGAGGCCCTGTTTCCGCGCCTCTACGGCCACCTCGCGCCCGGCGGCGTGATGGCGGTGCAGATGCCGCGCAACTTTCAGCAGCCCTCGCATGCGCTGATGCGCGAGGTGGCCGACAGCCCGGCCTGGGCCGCGAAGCTGGCCGGCGTGCTGCAGACCGATCCGGTCGCCGCGCCGGAGGTCTACTACGGCATGCTCGCCCCGCTGGGCGCCAGCCTGGACATCTGGCAGGTCGAGTACCTGCAGCTTCTGGACGGCGAGGATGCGGTGCTGAACTGGGTCCGCGGCACCGCGCTGCGGCCGGTGCTGGCCGCGCTCGACGATGCCCATGGTGCCGCGTTCGAGGCCGAGTACGGCGCTCGATTGCGCGAGGCCTATCCGCAAGCGGCCGGCGGCCGCACACCGTTCCCGTTCCGCCGGCTGTTCATCGTCGCCAGCCGACCGGCCTGAGGCCCGCCGATGCCGCTGTTCTACGGATGGGTGGTCGTCGCGGCCGCCTTCGTGGTGCTGCTGATCGGATTCGGCGTCCCCTACAGTTTCGCCGCCTTCTTCGCCGTCCTGGAAAGCACCTTCGGCGCCGCCCGTGCCGAGGTCTCGCTGGTGTTCTCCATCTGCGGCTTCTTCTACTTCGGGCTCGGCATCGTCAGCGGCCCGTTGGCCGACCGCTACGGCCCCCGTCCTCTGGTGGTCGGCGGCATGGCGCTGGTCGCCATCGGCGTCGCCTCGGCCGCCTTCGCCAACCAACTCTGGCAGATCTACCTGGGATACGGCCTGCTGGTCGGCATCGGGGTCGGCTTCGCCTACGTGCCGGCGATCGGAGCGATCCAGCGCTGGTTTGTGCGCCGGCGCGGCGCGGCCTCCGGTTTCGCGGTGGCCGGCATCGGCGTCGGCACCCTGGCCATGCCGCCGCTGGCCGCCTTCCTGATCGAAGCGTTCGGGTGGCGCGGGGCCTACGGCGTCATGGCCGGACTCGCCGCGAT
>CAZVLI010000206.1:0-6964 GCA_964627965.1 uncultured Rhodospirillales bacterium | reverse complement strand
AGGTCGCCTCCAGCTCCGCCTCGGTGTCTTCGTGTACGCGGTTCCGGTTGTGGTAGTGGATCGACATGCCGCAGGCGCGGGCCCGCTTGGCCACCGCGGTGCCGATCCTTCCCATACCGATGATGCCGAGCCGCTTGCCCCAGATCCGATGACCCAGCATCCAGGTCGGCGACCAGCCCTGCCACTTGCCGGCACGCAGCAGCCGCTCGCCCTCGGCCAGCCGTCGCGGCACCGCGAGGATCAGCGCCATCGTCATGTCGGCGGTGTCTTCGGTCAGCACCCCTGGCGTATTGGTCACGGTGATCCCGCGCGAGCGCGCGGCGGCGAGGTCGATGTGGTCGACACCGGTACCGAGCGACGCGATCAGGCGCAGGTTCGGGCCCGCGTGCTGCAAGACGTCGCCGTCGATCCGGTCTGTCACTGTAGGCACCAGCACGTCGGCCACCTTCACCGCTTCGATCAGCGCGGCCTGGTCCATCGCCTCGTCGTCGACGTTCAGGCGCGTCTCGAACAGCTCCATCATGCGCGTTTCGATCGCGTCGGGGAGCTTGCGGGTGACGATTACGAGCGGTTTCCGGTTCGGCATGCCAGGCGTCTCCCTGCCAGGGGGTCGCTCTGCCGGCGACGTCGCCAATGCTCTACCAGAGATGCGTGACGGCGACAACGTGAGGCGGTTGCCCGGCCGCGGCGGCGCTGGCATAACCGGCCGGTGCGCTGCCTCGCCGTCATCGTCGCGATCTGCACGCTCGCCGTTGGCTCGGCGGCGATGGCCGAGGACGGCAAGGTCGGGGCCAGCGGCCTGAAGCTGCCGCGTTTCGTGACGCTCGGGTCCGACGAGGTCAACCTGCGCACCGGTCCGGGTACGCGCTACCCGAAAAGCTGGGTTTTCCGTCGCGCCGGGCTGCCGGTGCTGATCACCGCCGAGCACGAATACTGGCGCAAGGTCCGCGATATCGACGGCGCCGAGGGCTGGGTGCATCGCAGCCTGTTGAGCGGCCGACGCGCCGGCATGGTCGTTGGCGACATCGCCACCCTGCGCGCCGCGCCGGCGGCCGACGCGGCGCCGGTGCTGCGCGCTGAAGCCGGCGTGATCGGGCGCTTGCACCTGTGTCAGGTGGTGTGGTGCGAGATCGAGATCGCCGGCCGCCAGGGCTGGCGCCCACGCGACGCGATCTTCGGCGTCCTGCCCGGCGAGGTCTTCGACTAGCCCAGCTGAACGTGTTCGAACAGCGGGCCGGCGCCGAATGAGGCCCCGAGACTGGCGGCGCGATGGGCGTGTTGCGGCGTCGTGATTCCGGTGATCAGGACAGAGACGCCGACCCCGCGCCAGACCGACAGCAACCGGACCAGCATCTCCTCACCGCCGGTTTCCTTCAGCAGCAGGTTAACCTGGCGCATCGGCACCTCGACGAAACCGGCGTCCCCGCCCGCCAGGTGACCGATTCCCTCCAGGGCGGCGCGAACATCGGCGACACAGATCCGCAATCCGACGTGCAGCAGCGGCGACAGCACCGCCAGCGATCGGCCGGGATCGCCTTGCTGGCTCAAGGCCGGAACACGGAGCACGGCATCGGCCGGTCGCAACCCGCGTGCGGTCAGCAGTTCGGGCAGGTTGTCGACGAAGCCCTGCACGCGCAGGCTCTCGGCCCGGATGTCGAGCACGAACGCATGACCGCCGGCGTCGCACGCGGTCGAGGTGAAGTCGGCGGCGGCGGCGATGCGCGCGCTGTCCAGCGCCGCCACGTCCACCGGCTCCAGCTGTGCCAGCGCCTCGTCGATGCTGCCGAGATCATCGGCGGCGGGCGGGGGCGCCAGCACCAGCCGTCGCGCCGCGTTGATATGGCTGTGCAGGTCGAGAATCGGCCGGGAGGCAATCGCCGCGCGCCCCTCGCCCAATGCCTCGATGGCGCGAGCGACGCGGGCGCGGGCCGCCTGGGTCGCCGCATCGAGCCCATCGGACAGGCTCGTCAGGCCCAGCGCGCGGCCGGCGGACTGACCGAAGCTGTGAACGACCCGGCGTAGCGCGCCGCGCAGGCGTTGCGGCGCCAGGCGACCGACATCGACCGCCACCGTCGACCGCGCGAGGCCGAGATCCGCCTCGTTGATGCCGTGCGCGCCGGCCGCCGTCGCCATGTCGCGCAGCAGGCCTTCCGGATCGCGTCCCCGGTCGTGCAGGACGCCGAACGCGCCGGCCTCGATCCGCCCGGCCGGGGCGCCGGCGGCCCAGTCTTGGACCGCGCCATCCAGCGCCAGCAGCAGTTCGCCCTCGTCCTCGACGCCATCGAGCGCCTGGACGCGGATCAATGTGAGGTCGAGATCGCTGTCGTTCTCAGCCAGCGCCCCGGTCAGGCGCTCCAGCAGGTCTTCGGGATCGGGTGCCGGCGCCATCGGCACGGCGCGCGGTACGAACAGAGGCTCGAATTCGGCTTGCATTACCCACACAACAACCAGGTCGGGCCGAGCAATGGCCCAATACATCCATAGGTTGCATGTGGAGAAACTAATTCTCGGTTAAGCGTCCGCCACCAGATCGGCCGCCAGCGCCGCACGGGTCGCCGCCGACAGCACCGCGATATGACCGTACTCGGGATGCGAGATCGCCAGCTGCACCTCGCCCGGCGCCGACCGGAACGCCGCCGCCTGCTCTGCCGTCATCGGGAAGCGCAGGAAGTGGATCGAGGAGGTCTTGCCGTCGGCCTTGGTGCGCTCGACATGGTCGTCGTCGGTCGGCTCGGCCTTCACCACGACGTCGCCGACGCGCAGGCTGATCATCGTTTCGACATGGGTGATCTTGCGCAGCGTCGCGTCGCGGCGCACCGGATCGTCGATCTCGAACATCAGCGTCGCGACCAGCTCGCGGCCTTGCGGGATCAGCGGGTTGTAGGCCGCCAGCTCGTCGACGATCTGCTCCTCGCCACCGCGCTCGATCCACAGCATCTCGTGGACCTGCGCCCACATGGTCTCGTAGTTCTCGAAGTAGAAGGTGGCATCGGGGCCGACCGGCACCCGGCGCGGCTTCTTCAGCTCGATCATCTCGCGCCGTTTCGCGGCGCGCATCTTGCCGTACTCGTCCATGGACAGGACGTCGTCACGGGTAATCTGTCGGGCACTGCTCATCGATATGCTCCTCGTTACGCGGCCTGCTACGCGGCCAGTCCGTAGGCTCGGGCCAACAACAGGATGGGGTGCGCCACCGTCGCCGGCATCGGCGCGTCGTCATCGAGCCGCTCCATCCCCTGGCGCAGGTGGTCGGTCGCCAACGGGCATTCCGAGGCGACGAAGGCCGAGCCGTTTTTGCGCGCGGTCCGTGCGGCCGGCTTTCCGACCTTCAACGCGACCTCGAAGTACTCCTCCATCACGCCCCAGGTACCGCCGTGGCCGGAGCAGCGCTCGATCACCTGGACCTTGGTCTCCGGGATCAGGCGCAGCATCTCCGCCCCCTTGGCGCCCATGTTCTGCGCCCGCGCGTGGCAGGCCAGGTGCAACGTGACGTCGCCACCGACCGGTTTCAGGCCGTCGGCCATGCCGTAGTCCTTCGACAGCGCGACGACGTACTCGGAGATGTCGTAGGTCGCTTCCGCCAGGCGCTTCACGGCGGCGTTCTCCGGCGCGGCCAGCGGCCACTCGAACTTCAGCATCAGCGCGCAGGACGGCACCGGCGCAACGATGTCGTAGCCCTCGTCGATGTAGCGCCCGAGCTCGACGGCCACCTTCTCGGCATTGGCCACCACCTGCTCGATATCGCCCTGCTCCCACAGCGGCATGCCGCAGCAGGCGGGATAAACGACCTTGGCGTCGACGCCCTGCTTGGCCAGCACCGCCAGCGCGGCCTCGCCGATCTCCGGGTTGTTGTAGTTGGCGAAGCAGGTGGCGTAGAGCACCGCCTTGCGGCCCTTGGCCGGGCCGTTCGGGTCGGCCTGCGGCACCGGCCGCTTGGTCAGTGGCTTGGCGGTGTAGGTCGGCAGCGCGGCTTCCGGGTGGATGCCGGCCAGGTCGCGCAGCATGTTGCGCGTGCCGTGGTTGTTCTCATCGTTGGCCCAGTTCACCAGGCCGGCCATCGGCGCGATCAGCTTGCCGTTGCGGTCGGTCTTGGACAGCTCGCGGCGGACCATGCCGACCTCGCCGCGCTGGAACTCGGCGGCGCGGGCGCGCAGCATCAGATGCGGGAAGTCGAGGTCGAACTCGTGCGGCGGCACGTACGGGCACTTCGTCAGGAAGCACATGTCGCACATCGTGCAGGCGTCGATCACCGGCTGGAAATCCGCCGAATCGACCGTGTCGAGCTCGCCCGACTCCGATTCGTCGATCAGGTCGAACAGCTTCGGAAAGCTGTCGCACAGATTGAAGCAGCGCCGGCAGCCATGGCAGATGTCGAACACACGGCGCAACTCGGCATCGATGGCCGTCGGATCCGTATAGTCCGGATCCTGCCAGTCGATCGGATGACGCATCGGCGCGTCGAGACTTCCTTCACGCATCACGCATCCCCTCGCTCAGGGCGCACGGCTCCGTCTCGAGGCCCTCGCATGCCTCGATCAGGTTGCGCTATCGGCGCGGCCCATGGGGTCGAAATCAAAAGGCGGCCGGCCAGGCCGAGCCGCCGGTGGCGTTGGTCGCGGCGACAGCTGCCGCCGCGACCCGCCGTACGTCAGCCGTCGAGCTGGTCGAGGGCCTTCTGGAATCGACCGGCGTGGCTCTTCTCAGCCTTCGCCAGGGTCTCGAACCAGTCGGCGATCTCGTCGAAGCCTTCCTCGCGGGCGGTCTTCGCCATGCCCGGGTACATGTCGGTGTACTCGTGCGTCTCGCCGGCGATCGACGCCTTCAGGTTGGCGTCGGTGGAGCCGATCGGCTCGCCGGTCGCCGGGTCGCCGACTTCCTCGAGGAACTCCAGGTGGCCGTGCGCGTGGCCGGTCTCGCCCTCCGCGGTGGAGCGGAACACGGCGGCGACGTCGTTGTAGCCCTCGACATCCGCGCGCTGCGCGAAATACAGGTAACGGCGGTTGGCCTGCGACTCGCCGGCAAATGCGTCTTTCAGATTATGCTCAGTCTTGCTGGCTTTCAGTGCCATCGTCTCTCTCCTCGCTGTCGCTTTGAAAACTCGCTGCTCGCCAGCCCCCTGTGCCGGCGCGGCCCAGCAATGGGCACGATCTTGATATAGGGCGCGTGGGCACACCCTGTCAAGACTTTAGAATGTTTCCAGAAAACGAGATTGCGAACTGTTTACAAAAACAGTTCTGGCGTCGACTTCAGCCCCGGCGGACCCGGATGATGACGTCGACGCGCGACACCGCGGCGCCGTCCGGCGGCTGCGGCAGATCGCCCAGGCTGACCTGCTCGCCAGGGATGTCGCGCAGGTCGCCGTTGTCTTCATAGAAGAAGTGATGGTGGTCGGCGGTATTGGTGTCGAAGTAGGTACGGCCCGAATCGACCACGACTTCGCGCAGCAGGTTCGCCTCGGTGAACTGGTGCAGCGTGTTGTAGACCGTCGCCAGGCTGACCCGGACACCGGCGCCCACCGCCTCGCCGTGCAGCGTCTCGGCGCTCACGTGCCGATCGGGCCCCTCGAACAGCAGGCGCGCCAACGCCAGCCGCTGCCGAGTCGGCCGCAAACCCGCCCGGCGCAGCCGCGCCAGTGCGTCAGAGTAGGGCCGATTCTGGGTTGTCGCCGGCTGTGTCACGCGCAAGTCCGTCACAACGGTTACAAAAGTCGCCGACACACATATATGTTTTTCCGCGGCGGCGGCAATGTCTGCCGTGAAGATGGGCGCGCTTGGCGTTTGGCCGCATCCGCCCCATACACTATAGTCCGACGCAATCAGAACCGGCCGCCTCGGTGGCCGCAGCGTGCAACATAGTCAGGCGGACCGACGACACGTGGCGCAGTCGAGCCAGGATTCCCAGACCAGTTTCGAGCAAAAGGGCAGCTACAGCTTCGAGGAGCTGCTCGAATGTGCGCACGGCCGGATGTTCGGCCCCGGCAACGCCAAGCTGCCGTTGCCGCCGATGCTGATGTTCGACCGCATCGTCAACATCGCCGACACCGGCGGCAAGTACGACAAGGGCCAGGTCGTGGCGGAGATGGACGTCAAGCCCGACCTCTGGTTCTTCGCCTGCCACTTCGAGAACGATCCGGTGATGCCGGGCTGCCTCGGTCTCGATGCGCTGTGGCAGATGCTGGGCTTCTTCCTCGGCTGGATGGGCTTGCCCGGCAAGGGCCGCGCGATCAGCACCGGCGAGGTCAAGTTCTCCGGCATGGTGTTGCCGACGGCCAAGAAGCTGGTCTACGAGGTCGACATCAAGCGGCTGATCACCCGGCGCCTGTGCCTCGGCATCGGCGACGGCCAGGTCAGCGTGGATGGCGAGCCGGTGTTCACGGCTCAGGATATCCGGGTCGTCGTCGCAAGCTGACGACGCCCCGAGGGAAAGACGAATGCGACGCGTCGTAGTAACCGGTCTCGGTATCGTCAGCTCCATCGGCAACGATGCGGCCGAGGTCACCGAGTCCCTGCGCCAGGGCAAGTCCGGTATCGAGTTCTGCGAGGAGTATCGCGACATGGGTTTCCGCAGCCAGGTCTGCGGCACCGTGAAGCTGAACCTCGACCAGGTGATCGACCGCAAGGTCCGTCGCTTCATGGGTGACGGCGCGGCCTACAACTACATCGCCATGCAGGAGGCGATCGGCGACGCCTACCTGACGGACGATCTGGTCTCGAACGAACGCACCGGCCTCGTGGTCGGGTCCGGCGGCCCGTCGACCCGGTCCATGCTGCAGGCCATCGACACCACGCGCGAGAAAGGTCCGCGCCGCGTCGGCCCCTACATGGTGCCGCGCTGCATGTCGTCGACCAACTCGGCCAACCTGGCGACCAGCTTCCATATCAAGGGCGTGAACTACTCGATCACGTCGGCCTGCGCGACCAGCGCGCATTGCATCGGCCATGGCGCCGACCTGATCCGCCTGGGC
>CAZVLI010000205.1:0-6967 GCA_964627965.1 uncultured Rhodospirillales bacterium | reverse complement strand
ATCGCCTGATGCGTGCCGAAGGGCACGGTCAGGACCACGATATCCGCCGCGGCGGCGGCATCGCCGTTTTCCAGCCCGCGGACGGAACCGCCGGACATCTCGCCGGCCGCCTTCTCGGCGTTCTCCGCCGAGCGCGAGCCGACGATGACCGTATAGCCGGCCTTGGCCCAGCGCAGTGCCAGGCCGCCGCCGAGATCGCCGGTGCCGCCCAGGATCGCCAGTGTCGGTTTGCTCATCTCAACTCACCTTCGACGCCACATCGGTCATGAACTGCTCGATCGCCTCCAGCGTTTCCGCGAGGCTGTCGCGCTGATGGTTCAGCAGCACGTGCTTCATGCCAAGGTCGCGCATCGCGCCGATGTCGTCGACGATCTGGCTCACCGAGCCGGTCAGCAAGCGCCGGTTGCCCTCGTCGTCGAGCTCCTCCACGCCGGCGCTGACGGTGCCGGTCCAGTAGCCGAGTTCGATCGAGCCGGGATCGCGCCCGGCCTCCTCGGCGAGCTGCTTCACCCGCGACCAGCCGGCGCCGAGCCGGGCGGCCGTGCCCATCGGGAATTTCGGATTGCGGCCGATCGGGAACCAGGCGTCGCCATGGCGCACGACACGGCGCAGGGCCGGCCCGCTCTCGCCGCCGACCCAGATCGGCGGGTGCGGCTTCTGCACCGGCTTCGGCGCGAAGTTGATGCCCGAGAAGGAGACATACTCGCCGGAGAAGCTGGGATTGTCCTCGGTCCACAGCGCCTTCATCGCCGCGATGTACTCGTCGGTGACCTTGCCGCGCTCCTTGAACGGCGGCGTTCCGACGGCGTTGAACTCCTCCTCCATCCAGCCGGCACCGACACCGATGACGATGCGCCCGCCGGACAGGAAGTCGATGGTGGAGATCGTCTTGGCGTTGTGCACCGGCATCCGGTGCGGCACCACCATGACCGAGGTGAGGAACTTCACCTTCGAGGTCATGCCGGCGAGGTAGGCGATCTGCGTCAGTTGCTCCAGGCACTCGCCGGCCACGTTGGAGACGAACTCGCCATTGTCGGAATAGGGGTAGTTCGGCGCGATCGTGTCCGGGATCACCAGGTGATCGGGCACCGTCAGATAGGTGTAGCCCAACGCCTCGCCCTTGAGCGCGATGTCGCGCAGCGGTTCCGGCCGGCACAGCGGGCCGCGCGAGGGCAGATTGAAACCGTAATGCATCGTCGTGGTGCTTCCTCGTTCTCTCAGGCGGCGCTGGCCAGCAGCGGCTTCACCTCGCGGGCGAAGCGTTCCAGGTGCTCGACCTTCTCTTCCTCCGGCCCGATCAGGTCGACGATGACGTAGCGCACGCCGACGTCGATGAACCTGTTGATCGCCGCCGCGACGTCCGCGCCCGAGCCCAGCGCCGCGTAGCGCTGCGCCGCCTTGCGGAAGTCCATGGCGTAGCGGATCGACAGGTGGTGGGTGGCCACGTCGAGCGCGGTCTCGTAGTCCTTGTCGACGCGCGCGAACAGCAGGTGCGCGGTGCCGAAGCTGTCGAGCTGGCGCCCCGCCGCCTCCGCCGCCTGGCCGATGGTGCCGAGCGCTTCGGCGTACATCTCCGGCGTCACCACGTAGGAGATGTAGCCGTCGGTCAGCCGGCCGCAGCGCTCCAGCGCCGCCTTGGAGCGCCCGCCACACCAGATCGGCGGCCCGCCGGGCTGATCGGGCGCGGGCTGCATATGGGTCTCGTCGAAATCGTAGAAGCGGCCGTGGTGCGAGACCGGCTTGCCGGTCCACAGCTTCTTGACCACCTGGATGCCTTCCGACAGCCGGGCGCCGCGTTCCTTCACGTTGACGCCGCAGGCCTCGAACTCGCGCGGGAACTCGCCGCCGACGCCGACGCCGAAGATCAGCCGGCCCTGGCACATCTGGTCCAGCGTCGCGACCTGCTTGGCCACCGGCGTCGGATGGCGCAGCGGCAGCAGGTAGACCGACGTGCCGAAGGTCAGCTTGTCGGAGCACGCCGCGGCGAAGCTGAGCGATACCAGCGGGTCCTGGATCGGCGAGGTGAACGCCACGTGATCGCCGACCCACATCGAATCCAGGCCGGCGGCCTCGACGGCGGCCACGCGGGCGCGGATCTCGTTCGGTTCCGGCAACCGGCCCATCAGGCCGAATTTCAGGCCGGCGTCCACCGGCACGGGAAACGCCATCGCTCGCTCTCCCAATCCTTCGTTATTGCCCGCCCAACTTAGCCGGATTTCGCGGTCGCACAAGACGGGGGCCGTCTTGTGTCCGCCAAGTCGTGTTAGGGTGCGTGGGAAAACGGAACCGATGGGCCGGCGCGATCCGGCCCCGATCAAGAGGAGCGCGACAGCGGTGAAACTCGGGCTGATCCTTGGCACCGGCGGGGCCAAATACTCGATCGACATGGATTTCATCAAGGAGGCGGAGAGGCTCGGCTACGACAGCGTCTGGACCTCCGAGGCCTGGGGATCCGACGCGATCTCGCCGGCCGCCTGGATCCTTGGCCAGACCAGCAAGATCAAGGTCGGCACCGGCATCATCCAGATGTCGGCCCGCACGCCGTCCTGCGCCGCGATGACGGCGATGACCTTGCAGCAGCTCTCCGGCAACCGCTTCATCCTCGGCATCGGTCCGTCCGGCCCGCAGGTGATCGAGGGCTGGCACGGGCAGCCCTACGGCAAGCCGCTGACCCGCACGCGCGAGTACATCCAGATCGTCCGCGATATCCTGAAGCGCGAGGCACCGCTGACGCACGACGGCGAGTGCTATCAGATCCCCTACGGCGGCCCCGGCGCCACCGGGCTGGGCAAGCCGCTGCGCTCGGTGCTGCACGGCGATCCGTCGCTGCGTATCGTCACCGGCACCATCGCGCCGGCCGGCGTGCGCACCTCGGCCGAGGTCGCCGATGGCATGATCCCGGTGTTCATGAGTGCCGACACGCCCGGCATCTTCGACGAGGACCTGGCCAAGGGCTTCGCCAAGGCCGGCGGCGGCAAGTCGGTCGACGACTTCGCCGTGACGCCGTTCATCCGCGTCAACATCAACGACGATCTCGACAAGGCGCGCCAGCCGGTGCGCGAAAACCTGGCGCTCTACATCGGCGGCATGGGCGCGCGGGAGAAGAACTTCTACAACGACTACGCCAAGCGGCTGGGCTACGAGGCCGCGGCGGTGGAGATCCAGGACCACTTCCTGTCCGGCCGGCGCGCCGAGGCAATGGCTGCGGTGCCGGACGAGCTGATCGATTCCGTCTCCCTCACCGGCTCGAAGGGCGCCGTGAAGGAGCGCCTGCAGCAGTGGAAGGCGGCGGCCAAGGACAAGAAGGTCGACTCGCTGCTCTGCGGCGTCGGCTCCGTCGAGGACCTGCGCTTCCTGGCCGAAGAAGTTCTCTAGCGCGGCTGAGCCTTATGCCGCCGGCTTGGCTTCCTTGTCGGCCGGCGGTTCGGGCTCCGGCTCGGTCTCTTCCTCGTTCATCGCCGACAGTTCGCTCAGCAGGGCGGGCGGGGCGATGTGCGGCGCGCGCCACTTGAAGCTGTCGAAGGCGTGGCACTCGGGGCAGTGCGGAGCCCAGCTCAGCACCTGCCGGCCGCAGTCGTCGCACACCCAGGCGGCATGGAAGCGGGCGTTGGCGGCCCGGCGCAGCCAGTCGCGCGCCTGCGCCATGTCGCCGCCGGAGCGTTCCGTTAGGTCGGCCATCAGGCGGCAGAAGCGGGCGTCCGGGTTCGGCGTCTCGATCGCCGCCAGCTGCTTCTTCGCGTCGTCCCAGTCGGCGCAGGCCATCGCCGCCTGCGCCAGGACGATGAAGCTTTCCTCGTGTTCTGGCTTCAGCGCGGCCAGCTTGCGCAGCCGTTCGCGCCGCGCCTCGGCGCTCTCGTCGGGGAACATGTCGGCATAGGCCGCGGCCAGCTCCGGATGCGGTGCGTGGCCCCAGGCCTCTTCCAGCAGCTTCCGCGCCCGACGCATCTGGCCCAGCGTCGTCATCATCCGCGCGGCAAGCGCGGTCGCCGGGATGAACTCCGGGTCGTGCTTGTGCGATTGCTTGGCGTGGTCGAGCGCCACCTTGTGCTCGCCGCGTGCCTCGGCCGACATTGCCTGACCGTAGGCGACCACGGCGCGGTTGCGGCGCGCCTCGCTCTCCGGCAGCAGCTTGCGTTTCAGGCCGTGCGTCAGCGTCTGTTGCGCCGCCCCCCAGTCCTCCTCCTGGGCCTGTAGCGAGAATAGCTCGCTCACCACCCAGGTCGCGTCCGGCCGCAGCTGGAAGGCGCGTTCGGCCAGGCGCAGCGCCGTCTTGCTGTCGCCTGCCCGCCGCGCCTGCACCAGCATGCCGCGCACGCCGAGGAACTCGGTTTCCGGTTGTTCGGTCAATTCCTCGAAACGCTTGCGGGCGCTGCCCTCGTCGCCTTCAAGTGCGGCGACCTGCGCCGACAGCAGCAGCGTCAGCGGCGGCTCGTCCAGCAGGTTGGCGGCGCGATCTGACAGCCGCCGGGCCTCCTTTGCGTCGCCGGCGGCGATCGCGACCAGCCCCTTTGTCAGCGCATCGTAGCCGCGCCGTTGCTTGCTGGTGACCCGATTGCGGCGCAATACACCCGGCGCATCGTGAATCCAGCGCCAGACCTTGTAGATCGTGACCACGAGCAGCGCCGCCGCCAGCACGCCGACCGAGGTCTCGATCCGGAAACCGAGCCACTCCAGGCTGATCGCGCCCGGCCGGTCGGCCAGCCAGCTCGCGGCATAGCCGACGGCCGCGAGGCACAGGAACAGAACAACGACGCGCCACATCAGCCGGCACCGACCATGGTGGCGACATGGCGCTGGATCGCGTCGGCGGCCGTGTCCGCCGCCAGCCGCTCGTTTGCCGAGGCGAGCCAGCCCGCGACGGCTTCGGCCGGCGGGCCTTCCAGCTTCGACAGCTCGGCGACCGCGGCGGCGAGGTCGCCGTTGCCGAGCCGCGCCTCGGCACGGGCGACGATGGCTTCCACGCTGTCGCCCTCGACCTCGCCGACGCGGCGGATCGTGACCAGCGAGGCCAGACGGTTGGTGGTGCGTTCAATCCAGTCGCCGCCGGCATCGGCCAGCGCGGCGCGGACGATCTCCGGCGCCACCGCGTCGAAACGTTTCTGCAGTTCACGCAGGCTGGCGGCACCGCTCGCGGCGCTGGCGCTCAACGGTTCCAGTAGCGCGCCAACCGCCTCGTCGCCGGCGGCCAGCGTCTGCGCCGCCTGCAGTGACGCCGCGTGGCCGCTGCCGGCGCGCAACTCGGCGGCGAGCTGGCTCAGCGTCAGGATCTGGGCCTCCTTGCGCTCCTTGTCGGAAACGGTGCCGGCGCTGCTCTCCAGCGCCACCAACCGGCCCTGCAAGGCCTCCACCTGCTCCTGCAATGCGGCGTTGGTGCTGGCCATGGTGGCCAGCGCTTCCTGCCCGCCGCCAAGCCCGGCGAGTTGCTGCGCGACGTTGGCGAGTTGTGCGCGCAGGGCCGCGACCGCTTCGCTGTCGCTGCCGCCACCGTCGCCCGAGGGCGCCGGAATGGCCGACAGGGTTTCGATCTGCGCCGCCATCTCGTCCAGGCGCTGTTCGAGCGCGCTGGTATCGGCCGGCGGCGGTGTCGCCGCGCGCGCCTCCGCCAGCTCGGCCCGCAGCGCGTCGATGGCCCCCGCCTGTTCCGCGATGGTGTCGCTCAGCGCCTTGACCGTGGCCGAGGTGTCCGGCGGCGCGGGCTGCGCCTTCAGCGCGGCCAGTTCGCCTTCCAGTGCGGCGAGTCGATCCTGCGTTGCCGTGTCGACGGGTGCGCCCTGGCGCCATCCCTCGGGTAGCATGCCCTGGATGGCGTTACCGAAGACCGGCCACACGGCGACGCCGGCCAGGAACACGAACAGAATTACCAGCGCCCAGGTCCCGAACCGCTTCGCGGCGGACGGTGCCGGTGCCGGCGCGGGTGTCTCGTGAGCCTCGACCCCGGCTTCGGCGGCATCGCCGGCCAGCGAACTGTCGGCGCCGACCACGCTGTCGTCGCCACCTTCGCCGGCGAGTTCGCCGCCAAGGCTGTCGTCGGTCGCGGCGGCCTCGACCGTCTCGTCCTCACCGCCGGGCAGGGCATCATCGCCGCTGTCGGGCGGCGATGTGTCGTCGGTAGCCGTGTCGTCGGTAGCTTTTTCGTCGGATTGGGCGCCGACCACCGTCGCCTCGGCGATCTCCTCGTCCAGCGAGAAGACATCCTCCGTAGTGGACTCCTCCACCTCGGGTTGTTCGCCGTCGACCTTCTTGTCCTTGTCGGCGTCGCTCATCCGTACTCATCCATGTTGTCGATGACGGCGAGCAACGCCGCCTGCGTCGGCTCAGCGGCGATATGGCGTGCCCGCCAGGGCAGGTCGCCCGCATCCGCCACCGCTTCCGACAGGAAAAACCCGGTCAACGCCCGGCACGCATCCTCGCAACCCGCCATCCTCGCCAGCCTAGCAAAGGCCCGCGCGCTGCGGGGAGAGAAAAACAGGACTCCGTCGTACGCACCGGCGCGCAAATTGTCGCGGCAGGCGTCGGAAAGCGCCGTCACCGGCTCCGCGGCGTAGAGCACGGCCCGCTCGACCACGAAACCGCCGGCCTGCAATCGACCCGCGAGGTCGCCGGCCACGGCGCTCCCGGCCACATGCACCAGGCGCCCGTCGGCCGGATCGAGCCGTTTGATCACGAGGTCCGCCAGCGCTTCGACGTCGCCATCCGCGCTCTCCACCTGCGTGAAACCTGCTTCTCGGGCCGCGCGCGCCGTCGCGTCGCCAACGGCGAACACAGGCAAGTCACGACCGACCGATCGGTCGGATAGGGCGCGTGCACCGTTGGCACTAGTCAGCAGGATCGCCTGCGCGCCATCGAGATCGAGCGGGGCATCGGGCTGCGGTCGAATGCCGAGCATCGGTTCGAGCGTGGCCTGCTGACCGCGGCGCTCCCGTTCGGCCGCCAACGGGGCGGCGCCCTCGGCCGGCCGCGTGCTCAG
>CAZVLI010000204.1:5705-7045 GCA_964627965.1 uncultured Rhodospirillales bacterium | reverse complement strand
CCTCGCGCCGTGGAAATGCATCGAAGCGGTCGAGGCGGCGGCCACGTCGGCGTGCTTCGACGAAGGCCTGGCGAAGGAAGGCGAGCTGATCCAGGCCTGCTTCGACTCTCCCCATTCCAAGGCACAGATCCACAGCTTCTTTGCCGAGCGCGAGGTGGCGAAGATCCCGGACGTGCCGTCGGACACGCCGACGCTGCCAATCAAGAAGGCCGCGGTGATCGGCGCCGGCACCATGGGCGGCGGCATCGCGATGAACTTCGCCAATGCCGGCGTCCCGGTGACCGTGCTGGAGGTCAGCCCGGCGGTTCTGGAGAAGGGCCTGAACACGGTGCGCGGCAACTACCAGGCGACGGTCGACAAGGGCCGGCTCCCGCAGGCCGCGATGGACAAGCGCATGGGCCTGATCTCCACCACGACCGAGTATGCCGATATCGCCGACGCCGACGTGGTGATCGAGGCGGTGTTCGAGGAGATGGATATCAAGAAGCAGGTGTTCGGCAAGCTCGGCGAGGTGATGAAGGCCGACGCGTTGCTGGCATCGAACACCTCCACGCTGGACATCGACCAGATGGCGCAGGCCAGCGGCCGGCCGGACCAGGTCATCGGCATGCACTTCTTCTCGCCGGCCAACGTGATGCGCCTGCTGGAGGTGGTGCGCGGCAAGGAGTCTTCGGCCCAGACCATCGCCACGGCGATGGGGCTCGGCAAGGCGATGGGCAAGGTCTCGGTGCTGGTCGGCAACTGCGACGGCTTCGTCGGCAACCGGATGCTGCACGGCTACTTGCGCGAGGCGAACTTCCTGATCGAGGAGGGCGCGCTGCCGCAGGACGTCGACCGCGTGGTGTTCGACTTCGGGTTCCCGATGGGCCCGTTCGCGATGTCGGACATGGCCGGGCTCGACGTCGGCTGGCGGGTGCGCAAGCGCGAGATGGCGGAGCACCCGACCAACCTGCGCTATTCGCCGGTGGCCGACCGTATCTGCGAGATGGGCCGCTTCGGTCAGAAGACCGGCGGCGGTTTCTACGACTATCCCAACGGGCGGACGCCGGTGCCGAATGCCGACATCGAGAAGCTGATCGTCGATACCGCGGCCGAGCTCGGCATCGAGCGTCGCGCGGTCTCCGACGACGAGATCCTGAAGCGCTGCATGTACCCGCTGGTCAACGAGGGCGCCAAGATCCTGGCCGAGGGCATGGCGCTGCGGCCGTCGGACATCGACATCATCTACATCTACGGCTACGGCTTCCCGCCCTATCGCGGCGGACCGATGTTCTGGGCCGACCAGATCGGGCTGAAGACGGTGTACGACGACATCCTCAAGTTCCAGGCCGAGCATGGCG
>CAZVLI010000204.1:2301-5691 GCA_964627965.1 uncultured Rhodospirillales bacterium | reverse complement strand
TGGGAGCCTGCGCCGCTGCTCGAGGAACTCGCCAAGGCGGGCAAGTCGTTCGCGGATTTCCGGCGTTAGGTCAAACCGCTCGATCTGCCCACTTGCGCTTGGAGGGCGCGCGCGCCTTGCTCTAAAATCGGGGCAACGTAGACGCAAGCAACCGTGAACCGGACGACCCGCGGCACTGTCGGTGTCGCGGGTCGAGTCCATCTACTCCTGGGAGAAGACGAGAATGAAGTCCGAGAAGAACACTGTCAGTCGTCGTGCCGCGCTCGCCGGCGGCGCCGCGATCATCGCCGCGCCCGCGATCATCGGCCGTGCCGAAGCGGCCGCGGAAGTGACCTGGAAGGTGCAGTCGCACTGGCCGAAGGCATCCGCCTCCTACGGCGACAGCCTGGCGGTCATCGCGAAGGAACTGGAAGAGAATACGGGCGGTCGCTTCAAGCTGCAGCTCTTCGGCGCCGGCGAATTCGCCAAGGGCGGCGAGATCTTCAACATCGTTCGTCGCGGCGTGGTCGAGATGGGCACCATCTCGCCGGGCTATATCCTTGGCGAGGCCCCGACCGCCGGCATCGCGCTGGGCGTGCCCGGCACCTTCCGCGAAGTCTGGGAATTCAATCACTTCCTGAAGAACATGGGCTTCGAAGCCATGTTCAATGAGGACCTGGCGAAGCACGGCGTGGTGAGCCGGGCGGAGAAGGTCTATCCGACCGAGCTGGTGGTCTCCAAGGAGATCAAGAGCATCGACGACTTCTCCAAGCTGAAGCTGCGTTCGTCGGGCAGCTACCTGAAGTACCTGGAGGCCGCCGGCGCCTCGCCGCAGTACATCGCCGGCCCGGAGCTGTACCAGAGCCTGGCCAGCGGTGTGGTCGACGGCGCGCACTGGGGCGCGGCGCAGGGCGCCCTGTCGATGAGCCTGTGGGAAGTCGCGAAGTTCCACATGAAGCCGACCATGGGCTTGGCCATGGACACGCTGATCATGAACCAGGGCGCTGTCGACGCCCTGCCGGACGATCTGCGCAAGGAGTTCTTCGCTCTGCTCGACGGGCGCTTCTGGAAGCGTTCGACCGAGTACCAGTTCAAGGAGCGGGTGGCGCTGGCGAAGGGCGTCGCGGAGCAGAGCGTGAAAGTGGCGCAGTTCCCGGATGCCGTGCTGGATGCCTTCTCGAAGGCGTCCGGTGCGATCCTGTCCGAGGAGCGGTCCAAGGGCGGCAATGCCGAGAAGGCGGCCGACATGCTGACCGACTTCCTCAAGGTGCTGGGCTACGTCTAGCCGTCGATCGCGGGCGCGGCCATCGCGCCCGCGACGCCGACAAGCGCGGCTCCGGCCGTCCGATCCATCCTGATCGGGGGGCCGGGCCGCGACGCTCGGCCGCTGCCACAGCGACTTCTGCACTGGAGAGACGATGGGCGCCCTGACCGCGTTCGCGCGAGCGGTGACGACGACAAATGCCTGGATTGGCCGGGTAGTAAGCTACGTCGTGCTGATCCTGTTCGCCCTGCTATTGGGCGACGTCATCATGCGCTACCTGACGGAGAGCCCGATCTCCTGGTCGGCGCAGGCATCCAAGCTGATCTTCGGTGTCTACGCGATCATCGGCGGCGGCTATCTGCTGGCACGTCGGGATCACGTCAACGTCGACCTGTTCTATGGCAACTTCTCCAAGAAGAAGAAGGCATTGGTCGACATCCTGACCTCGTTCCTGTTCTTCCTGTTCCTCGGCGTGCTGATCAAGGAAAGCTGGTCTCTGGCCGCCGACAGCGTGGCGCGCCTGGAGGTCAGTTACGAGACCACCTGGCGGCCTTGGATCTGGCCGTCGAAGTGCATGATCGTGGTCGCCGCGGTGCTGCTGTTCGTGCAGGGCGTCATCAAGCTGGCCGCCGACATCATGATCCTCGCGGGCATCGAGGTGGACGAGGCCGCGTACGGCCCGATCCGCGATGGCGATGAGGTCGAGGACGAGGGAGTGCAGGTCTGATGTACGAGGCACTCTCCATCGAGGTCCTCACGGTCCTGTTCTTCGGGCTGCTGTTCGCCTTCATCATGCTCGGCGTGCCGCTGACCTTCGTGCTCGGCGGCCTGTCGGTGATCTTCCTCTACTTCGAGCAGGGGCCGATCGCCTTCTATCTGATCGCGTCGAAGATGTGGGACCTGATGGAGACATCGTCCCTGATCGCGATCCCGCTTTACGTCTTCATGGCGATGCTGCTGGAAAGATCGGGCGTCGCGCATGACCTCTACCGCATGATGCATCTGTGGTGGGGCGGCCTCCGTGGCGGTCTCGCCATCGGCACGGTGCTCATCTGCACCATCTTCGCCGCGATGTCGGGCATTTCCGGCGCCGCCGTGGTGACGATGGGCACGATCGCGCTGCCGCAGATGCTCGATCGCGGTTACGACAAGCGCTTGGCGCTGGGCGCGATCAACGCCGGCGGCGGCTGGGGCATCCTGATCCCACCGTCGATTCTGATGGTGCTGTATGCGCTGATCACCGAGGTGTCGATCGGCAAGCTGTTTGCGGCCGGCGTCGGGCCGGGCCTGCTGCTGTTTGCCCTGGTGTCGATCTACATCGGCGTGCGCTGCTGGTTCCAGCCGCACCTGGGGCCGTCGCTGCCGGCCGAGGAGCGCGCCGACTGGGGCGAGAAGCTGCGGGCGCTGCGCGCGGTATTCCTGCCGGTGTTCATCATCTTCATCGTGCTTGGGGCGATCTTTGCCGGCTTCGCCACGGTCACCGAAGCGGCCGCTGTCGGCGTGTTCGGCGCCCTGGTGGCCAGCGCGGTGAACCGCCGGCTCAGCTGGAAGGGCGTGTCGGAGGCGGTGCTGCGCACCTTCCGGCTGACCACGATCATCACCTGGATCGTGTTCGCCGCGCACGCCTACTCCACCGCCTACACGGCGATGGGGGCGGAAGCGTTCATCACGGGCCTGACCGAGCAGATCCCCGGCGGCAAATGGGGCGCGCTGGGCTTCATGATGTTCGTGCTGTTCATCCTCGGCATGGTGCTCGACCCGGTCGGCATCATGCTCATCACCTTGCCGGTCTTCCTGCCGCTCGTGAAGCTGCACGGCTTCGATGAGATCTGGTTCGGCATCCTGTTCGTGGTGATGATGGAAATCAGCTACATGACGCCGCCGTTCGGGTTCAACCTGTTCTACCTGAGATCGGTGGCGCCGCCGGGCGTGACGATGAAGGACATCTACTGGTCGGTCGGTCCCTACACCGTCGTGGAACTCACCGGCCTGTTCCTCATCGTGCTGTTCCCGGCCATCGCGCTGTGGCTGCCTGAGTACCTGTTCCTGAGGAACTAGGGCGTTTCACGCCGGAGCAGACTGACGGCAAAGCGTTCCAGGCCGAGGAAGCGGCGACGCGGCTAGAGTTCGGCGACGTCGATGACGAT
>CAZVLI010000204.1:0-2263 GCA_964627965.1 uncultured Rhodospirillales bacterium | reverse complement strand
GGATGTCGGCTAGGTCGTAGCGCGGGCCGAGGAACGGGTCGATCTCGCCCTCCGCGTACCACTTGTGCAGGTCGGCGATGGCCGCCTGCTTGGCCGCTTCGGGCATGTTGAAGACCAGCACTCCGCGCACGGTGATGTTCTTGAACATCAGCGCGCGGAACATCACCGGCGTTTCGGGCCGCGAATCCGACGAGTAGCCGGCGATCGCGCCGTTCTCTTTCAGGATCGCCAGCGAGGTCTCGTAGTTGCCGCCGAAGTCGACCTCGACGATGCGGTCGACGCCGGTACCGTCGGTCAGGTCCATGACCCGCGCGGCGACGTCCTCGGACTTGCGGTCGATGGTGGCTGCGGCGCCCATCTTCTTCGCCACGCCGGCCTTCTCGGGCGAGCTGATGGTCGACAGCACGCGGGCGCCGCCGAGCCGGGCGAATTGGATCGCGTAGGCGCCGACCGCGCCGGCGCCGCCGGTGACGAGCACGGTCTGGCCGCTGACCGGACCGTCGGCGAACACGGCGCGGTGCGCGGTGAGCGCGGGAATGCCGAATGTGGCGCCGGCGGCGAAGTCGGCGCGCGACGGCAGAATCACCGCCCGGTTCGCCGGTACGGTGCAGAATTCCGCTGCTGTGCCGTTGGTACGCTGCCAGAAGGCTTCGTAGACCCAGACCTTCTGGCCGATACGGGCGCTGTCGACGCCCTCGCCGACCGCCTCGATGACGCCGGCGCCGTCGAAATGCGGCACCACGTCCGCCGTCAGCGGCGCAGGTGCCGTCGTACGGCGCTTGTAGTCGACGGGGTTGAGGCCGGAGACGGCGATGCGGACCTGGACCTCGCCGGCGGCGGGCGCCGGGATCGGCTTGTCGCCGATCTGCAGAACCTCCGGGCCACCGAACTCAGAATACCAGGCTGCCCGCATCGGCCGTTCCTATCTCGTGGTTGGTCTACCGGGCGGTGGCGAACCACCCCTTGATCGCCGTGGTGGCCTGGCCGAAGACGGCCGAGGCGACCTTGGCGCGCTCGCGCCGACCGGCCGCGATGGCCGCATGGACATCGTAGTAGTTGACGTCGTCACGGTCCATCGCCGGGGACAGGTTGCCGTGGTGCGGGACGAACTGGCGGTTCTCGTACATCTGAATGTTCCTTGGCATAACCGGCGGGGCCGGATTTGGTTAAGATTTCGTGACCAACCTGATGACGTGGCGCTCTGCGCTCTGTTGATCTACGCTTAAAATGTAGATACTTACCGCAACGCACAACCGAGAAGTTCTTGTGTATCGATTTAGAAAAACTATATTGATGACGGAATGAGCACGATGCTTCCCCCGTTGAACAGTTTGCGGGCGTTCGAGGCCGCCGCGCGGCACATCTCGATCGCCAAGGCCGCGGCCGAACTGAACGTCACGCCGGCGGCGGTGAGCCAGCAGATCAAGCAACTCGAAGATCGGCTCGGCACGCCGCTGTTCCACCGCCTCAACCGGCGCCTGGTGCTGACCGACCAGGGCCGCATGCTGCTGCCAGGTCTGAGCGACGGTTTCGGACAGCTCGCCCGTGCCGTTGAGGACGTACGCCAGCATGTCGAGAACGGGCCGCTCAACGTCAATGTCTCGCCGGCGTTCGCCGCCAAGTGGCTGCTGCCGCGTCTCGACCGCTTCTACGCCAAGCATCCGGAGATCGAGGTGCGGGTGACCGCGGCGATGGGGCTGGTCGACTTCGACACCGAGCCGGTGGACCTGGCGGTGCGGTTCGGCAGCGGCGACTACGCGGGCCTGACCAGCGAGTTCCTGCTCGGCGATGCGGTGTTTCCGGTCTGCGCGCCACGCCTCTTGGAAGAGGGCGAGCATCCGCTGACGTGCCCGGACGAGCTGCGCTTCCACCGGCTGATCCACGACGGCAGCGCCAATATCGGCATCACCGTGCCGGACTGGCGAATGTGGCTGCGCAGCGCCGGGGTGAAGGGCGTGAACCCGGATTCCGGCCTGACCATGACGCCGTGGGCCCTGGTTGCCGCGGCCGTGGGTCTCCCAGTTGAATTCGACGGTCAGGGCGTTGCACTGGGACGTGCCGCACTACTAGGCGACGACATCGAGAAGGGGCGGCTCGTGCGGCCGTTCGAGCTGGCCCTGGAGGTGCCGTTCGCGCACCGGCTGGTCTACCGCGACGGCAGCCTGGAGCGGCCGAAGCTGCGCGCCTTCCGCGACTGGATGACGGCCGAGACGGCGGCCCAGCGCGAGGCCGACGGCCTGGCGCACGGCGGCGGCTAGATATC
>CAZVLI010000203.1:0-7082 GCA_964627965.1 uncultured Rhodospirillales bacterium | reverse complement strand
CGCATTTGCACATGCGGACGCGCGCATCAGCGCGGTCGAGCCAGCGACCACCCAACACCAGTTCATAGAACACATTCCCGGACATACCGCGCTCCTCGACTCGCGCGGCACGGTCCTGGCCGTCAATTCGGCATGGCGGAACTTCGCCCGGGACAACGGCTACGTCGGCGACGACTTCGGTGTCGGCACGTCGTACCTAATGGCCTGCGGTGCGGGACGACCGACACTCAGCCGCTTCTCGCGCCGGGCGATCGATGCCATCGTCGGCGTGCTCAACGGTGACATGCCGGACGCAAGCTTCGACTATCCCTGCCATGCGCCGGACCAGAAACGCTGGTTCAGGATGCTGGTGTCCGGGTGCGTGATCGATGGCGAACGCCATGCGACAGTCTCGCACTTCAACGTCACCGACGAAGCGGAGTCGCGGATAGCGGCGAAGCAGACCTTGCGGCGCCTCAGCCGTGCCGGCCACAGCAAACGCGAAGTTGCCGGACTGATTCACGACGTGAAGACACCCGTGAACGCGATCATGGGCATGACCGATTTCATCAGGAACGAACTCGCCGGACCGGTTACGGCCAAACAGCGAGAGTACCTGGAGCACATCCTACAGGCGTGCGGCAACGTCACCGCGATGATCGACAACGACATCCGTGCCCTCTTCGACAACGAGAACGAGGAACTGCACGATCCCGTCGACGTGCCCGCATTGCTGAATGAGATCGAGGCAACCCACGGCGGTGCGGCACGCGAAGCCGGCATCACTCTCCGGGTCGAGGCATCGCAGTCGGCGCTGCGCGTCGCAATGCCGGCACACCTGCTGCAACGGTGCGTCGGCAATCTCGTCACCAACGCTGTTCGCTACGCTGGGGCCGGGTCGACGGTCAGGCTGTCGACGCACGAATGCGCTACGGGGCTGAAGATCGAGATCATCGACGACGGTGTGGGCGTGGCGGCATCAGAAGTGCCGGGTTTGCTCAGGAAGCGGACACGGGGGTCAACCGCACGCGCCAGCGGTACCGGCCTCGGCCTCGCCGTCGTACATGACCTGATCCGCGCGTTCGGTGCGGACATGACCGTGGCGTCGGACCTCGATCAAGGCTTCGAAGTGCGACTGCACTTCCCGCACGACCTGCTGGCTCACTAGCCGGATTTCTTCGACGACTGCTGCATCGCCTCGCGGTAGGCGATGTACGTGGTGCTGGCGAAGATGGTGATGCCGCCGATCCAGGTCCACAGTTCGGGGATCTCACCGAACAGCATAAACCCGAGCGCGGCCGACCACAGCAGGCGCGTGAAGTCGAGCGGCAGGATCGCGGTCGCGTCGGCCTCCTTGAAGGCCTGCGCCATCGCGACGTGGGCCAGCGAGCCAAGCGCGCCCATCAGGATGAACAGCAGGTAGTGATGCGGTTCCGGCCAGGTCCAGAACCAGACCGCAGCCAGGAACGACAGCGGCGTCATGAAGATGCCCATGTAGGCAGTGATCACCACGGACGAGTCGGTGCGCGAGACATGCTTGATGATCAGCATCGCGCCGGCCCAGATCGCCGACGAGGTGAGCACCAGGATGGCGCCGAGGTCGATCTCCACGACACCGGGCCGGATGATCAGGACGGCGCCGACGAAGCCGAAGACCAATGCCGTGATGCGCCGGGCGCGGATGCGCTCGCCCAGGATCAGAACCGCGCCGATGGTGGCGAACAGCGGCGCGGTGAAGCTCATCGCCGAGACCTTGGCCAGCGGCGTGATCGTCACCGCCGTGAAGAACATCAGCATGGCGCAAATCTGAAGCCCGCCGCGTAGCGCGTGCAGCGGCAGGTGCTGCGTACGCAGGGCGCCGACGCCGTGGCGCATGAACAGCGGCGCCAGCACCAGCAACCCGAAGAAGTTGCGGAAGAAGGCGATCTCGAAGGGATGCAGGTCTTCCTTGCCCAGCCCCCGGATCACCGAATGCATGCCGGAAAAGCCGAGCGTGGAGATGACGATCAAGGCCATGCCGCGCAGCACCGGCGGCACGCGGTCATAGTACGCTTTGAAGACCTGGATGTAGGTGGACATCGGCGGCCAACCTAGACCCCTGCCCCGTGGCCGGCAATGCGGCTATGGTCGGGACAGCTATGCGAATGGGGAGAGGAACATGGCCGCCGAGGTGATCGCCACCAACCACACCAGCTTCACGGTCTCCGACCTGGACCGCACCATCGCGTTCTTCGAGGACGCATTGGGGTTCGAGCTGATCTCCAAGGCGCCGCGCGACCCGCGGGCGATCCGTCACATCACGGGCGTGGAGGACGCGGGCGTGATGATCGCCTTCCTGCAGGCGCCGGGGCATCGGCTGGAGCTGATCGAGTACACCTCGGCGCGCGATCCCGGCCGGGTGAAGGCGCGGCCGTGCGACGTCGGCTTCTGCCATGTCGCCTTCGACGTCGCCGACATCGACGACGCGCTCGCCGCCGCAGCCCGGCACGATGTCCGGCCGATCGCCGAGCCCTACGTTATCGACCAGGGCCCGAACACCGGCAACCGCGTCGCCTACCTGCGCGACCCCGACGACATCGTCATCGAGTTCATTGAGAAGCGCTAGAACCGCGGCTCAGAAGATCAGGCTCGGCAGCCAGGTCGTCAGGCCGGGGAACAGCGCCAGGATGCCGAGCATCCCGATCTGCACCAGCACGAACGGAATCACGCCCCGGTAGATCTCCATCGTCGTCACCGAGGGCGGCGCCACGCCGCGCAGATAGAACAGCGCGAAGCCGAAGGGCGGCGTCAGGAACGACGTCTGCAGGTTGACCGCGATCATGATGCCGAGCCAGATCGGGTTCAGGTCCATCAGCAGCAGGATCGGCGCGACGATCGGGATCACCACGAAGGTGATCTCGATGAAGTCGAGGAAGAAGCCCATCACGAACATCAGGGCCATGACCACGAACATGGCACCGACCGCGCCGCCCGGCAGCGACGTCAGGAATTCATGCACCAGATCGTCGCCGCCCAGGCCGCGGAACACCGCGGAGAACAGCTGCGCACCGATGACGATGCCGAACACCATGGCGCTGATCCGCGTGGTGGAGCGCATCACCTCCTGCAAGCCGCCGGTACCGTAAACCCGGACCAGGCTGACCAGGATGCCCCAGACCAGGGAGGCGGCGCAGATGATGGCGACGATGATCCCTACCATGTCGCCGGTCGGAATCTCGTCGCGCGCCACGCGCAAGTCCATGTTGGCGGTCAGACCCAGCATCACGACGAGCCCGATGGTGGCGGCGTAGATCGGCAACGGCCGATTGGGCGCTAGCCGCAAGCCGCCCAGCAACGTGGCGCCGATGGCGCCGACGGCGGCGGCCTCCGTCGGGGTGGCGATACCGGCCAGGATCGAGCCCAGCACCGCGATGATCAGCACCACCGGGGCGACCAGGGCCTGGAAGATCCGCAGGTACAGTTCCGAACGTGTCACGCCGTGCATCAGTTCGTCGCGCGGGATCGGCGGTGACGACTCCGGCCGGATGGTCGCGATGAACACCTGATAGGCGATGTACAGACCCACCAGCATCAGGCCCGGCAACAGCGCGCCGGCGAAGAGGTCGCCGACCGAGACGGGGTCGGGCGCGAAGTTGCCGAGCTTGCGCTGCGCCTCCTGGTAGGCGTTGGAAATCTGGTCACCGAGCACGACCAGGACGATCGACGGCGGGATGATCTGTCCCAGCGTGCCGGACGCGCAGATCGAGCCGCAGGCGAGCTTCGGGTCGTACCCACGGCGCAGCATGGTCGGCAGCGACAGCAGGCCCATCGTTACCACGGTGGCGCCGACGATGCCGGTCGAGGCGGCGAGTAGCGCGCCGACCACGCAGACCGCGATACCGAGGCCGCCGCGCAGGCTGCCGAACAGCATGCCCATGGTGTCGAGCAGTTCCTCGGCGACCTTCGATCTCTCCAGCATCACGCCCATGAACACGAACAGCGGCACGGCAAGCAGCACCTCGCTGATCATCGCGTTGCCGTAGATGCGGTTCGGGAAGATGCCGAGGAAGGCGGAATCGAACAGGCCGAGCATCCAGCTGATGCCGGAGAAGATCAGCGCGGCGCCAGCCAGCGAGAAGGCGACCGGGAAGCCGGCCATCAGCATCCCGCAGACGCCGACGAACATGATCAGGACGAGGACTTCGTTGCCAGTCATATCCCGTGCCCCTCGCTTTCCTCGGCCGCGCCGTGGTCGCCTTCGGACGGCGGCGCCTTGGCGCCGGTGTAAACAAGCCAGGAGTTAAGGGCGAGAGAGAAGCCTTGCAGCGCCAGCAGAACCGGGAACACAAGCAGCAGCGACTTCAGCAGCCAGAACGGCATGAAAGTGCCTTCCGGCGAGCCTTCCCAGACCCGCAGCGCGGCCCAGACGAAGCTCCACGACATGTAGCCCATCACCACGCAGAGCGGCCACAGGAAGATCAGCACGCCGAGGAGGTTGACCAGCGCCTTCCGCTTCGGCGAGGCCGCACCGTAGAAGATGTCGACCCGAACATGCCCGTCATGGAGCAGCGTGTAGCCCGCCGCCACCAGGAACAGCATGGAGTGCATGAACAGGATCGATTCCTGCATCGGAATGAAGCCGAGGCCAAAGACATAGCGCAGCAGCACGACCGCGAACTGCATCAGCACCATGATCAGCGCGAACCACGATATGAAGCGGCCGACGCGCTCGTTGAGGCCGTCGATGACGCGCGCGACGGCGGAGAGGCTGTGCACCAGATTTTCCCCCGGCAGGAACAGGCAGGCCCGCGCCGATCACGGCACGGGCCTGCCCTTCATCCGCTCGCGTGAGGCGAGCCCTGTCGCTTCTTACGCGTACTTGAAGGGCAACAGGCGCGCCTGCATGAAGGCGCCCTCGCCGATCTTCGCCCAGGCGATCGCCTGCTTGCGATAGTCGATGAAGCTCTTGTACGCGCGCTTCGCGATGTCGCTGCTGTTACCGACGTCGCTCACGACCTGACCCGCCACTTCGCCGATCTTGATCAGCATCTCGTCCGGATAGCGGTGGGTCTGCACGCCATGCTTCTTCAGCAGGACGTCCAGCGAGCCGATGTTGCGCGCGTTGGCTTCGGCGTAGGAGAAGTTCGCCTCGGCCTCGATGGCGCTGCGCACGATCATCTTCTCGTTGTCGGTCAGGCTGTCCCAAACACCCTTGTTGATGACGCAGGACGACGTCGTGCCCGGCTCATGGAAGCCCGGCCAGAAGTAGTGCTTGGTGATCTTGTGGAAGCCGAAGGCCAGGTCCTGCCACGGGCCGACCCACTCCGCCGCGTCGATCGCGCCGGATGCCAGCGACGGATAGATTTCCGCCAGCGGCAGGTTGACCACGGTGACGCCGAGCGCGCGGAGCACCTCGCCGCCGATGCCCGGCATGCGGAACTTCAGACCCTTGAAGTCCTCGATCGAGGAAACCGGCTTGCGGTACCAGCCACCCATCTGCACGCCGGTGCTGGCGCCCATGAACGGCTTCAGGTTGAAGCCGGCAGCCAGATCATCCCAGATCTCCTGACCGCCGCCATGGTTGATCCACGCCGCGTGCTCGGTGCCGGTCAGGCCATACGGCACGGCGGTGAAGAAGTTGAACGCCTTCTCCTTGCCTTGGAAGTAGTACTCGGCCGAGTGGTACATGTCGGCGTCGCCGTTGGAGACGGCGTCGAACACACCGAACGGCGGCACCAGCTCGCCACCGCCGTAGACCTTCACCTTGATCTTGCCCTCGGACATCATCTCGATGCGCTTGGCGATCGCCTGGCCCTGCGTGCCACTGCCCGGCGCATTGAGCGGCCAGGACATCACCATCTTCCATTCCTTCAGACCCTGCGAAATCGCCGGCGTCGGGAAGGAGGAGGTCGTTGCCGCTGCGGTTACGGCGGCGCCGGAAAGCGCGGCGCCCTTGAGGAATGACCGTCGTTTCATGGTTGTCTGCCTCCCTTGGCAATGTTCTCTTTCGACACGTCTGCGCTCACGGCCGAGCTGGAGCCGACGTAGAGACGTTTAGTTTAGGCACGCCGCACGATACCGCGCAACGCGGTGACGCGGCATTGCTTATTCACGAAACCTGAAGGACGAAGCGTTTTGACTCATCGACTGCTGCTGCGCGGACCCTACCGCGACGAGACCATCGCCAGCCTGCGCGACGCCTTGTCGGAAGAGTGGACGGTCCGCGTCTGGATGCCCGACGAGACCGACGAGTCGTACGCGGCGGCGCTAGCCGAGGCCGATGCCACTGTCGCGATGACGTGGAGTGCCAGCACGCCGCCGGCGCCGAACCTCAAGCTGCTGCAACTGCCGGGCGCCGGCTGGGACCGGCTCGACTTCGACGAAGTGCCGGCACAGGCCAGCGTGTGCAACGTCTTCGAGCACGAGATCGGCATTGCCGAGTACGTGCTCGCCACCATGCTGATGTGGGAGATCCGCCCGGAGCGGATGGACGCCGGTCTGCGCGCGGACGACTGGTCGACCAGCGGCTGGGGCGGCGGCGGGCTGCACGGCGAGCTCTTCGGCAAGACCCTGGGCATCGTCGGATACGGCCGCATCGGCCGCGAGACCGCGCGACGCGCCCGCGCCTTCGGCATGCACGTCCGCGCCTGCTCCCGCACACCGCGCTCAGACGAGCTGGTCGAAAGCTGTGACGGCATGGATAGGCTGGACGGCCTGCTGGGCGCCAGCGACTACGTCCTGGTCTCGATGCCGCTAACGGCCAGCAACCCGAACCTGTTCGATGCGGAACGCCTCGCGGCAATGCGACCCGATGGCGTGATCATCAACGTCTCGCGCGGCGGCCTGATCGACGAGCAGGCGCTCTACGACGCCTTGAACGACCGGCGCATCGGCGGCGCGGTGATCGACACCTGGTATAACTATCCCAAGGGCGGCAGGCCGACGGCGCCGTCACACCTGCCCTTCGCCGAGCTCGACAACATCATCATGACGCCGCACGCCTCGGCGTGGTCCGCCGGCCTGCTGTCGCGGCGGTGGCGCTGGATCGGCGAGAACCTGAACCGCCTCGCGCGCGGCGAGCCGCTGGAGAACGTCATCCGGGCGCCGGGCGGGCCGGCACCCGC
>CAZVLI010000202.1:0-7096 GCA_964627965.1 uncultured Rhodospirillales bacterium | reverse complement strand
AAGGTCGACGTCTTCATTCCGCCGCGTGCGTTCCGCGAGAGCCTCGGCAAGCGCGTCGGCTGGATGCCGCTGTGGCGCGACGAGGTCGTCTGTATCGCCGGCGCCGGCAATTCGGAGATCGGCGACCGCATCACGGCCGCGGCCTTCCGCCGCCAGCGCCAGGTCGGTTACCAGACCAGCTCGCGGGTGCCGCCGCACGTCCGCACGCAATTGCTGCCGACCGCGGGGTTGGAGACCGCGCGCGTCGCGACCGTGCCGGACTTCCTGCTGCTGGCCGCGATGGTGGAGCGTTCCGACTGCGTGGCGCTGCTGCCGCGGCGCCTGGCGGTCGACCTGTGTCGCAGCCGCGCGCTGCGCATCGTCGACCTCGACTACCCGGACCGGCACTTCGAGATCGACGCCTGCTGGAGCCTGGCGGCGACCGGCAAGCGCGGCCATGCCTGGCTTCGCGACCTGCTGGCGCGGGCGGCCGCCCGGCTCGACTGAGCGGAACGGTCGCCGGCGTCAGGCCGCGAGGCGGTCGCTGATCCCCTCCTGCGGGATGTCGAACTGCACGCCGATGTCGTCGCCGGCGCGCCGCACCACCTTGGCGTTCACACCGTTGCCGTCGGAGAACTCGATCCGGATCGTCTCGCCGGGCTCGATGCCTTCGATCGGCCCGATCCGGGCGCCCGTCGTGCTGACGTCGACCGTCGAGGCGTTCAGCCGCTTGCCGTTATTCTCGATCACGACGACTTCGCGGATCTTGGTGCGCACCGCGGCGCGCCGGTCGTCAAGGTCGCGGCCGATCTCGGCGACGAATTCGCTGACCCTGGCGGTGAGGTCGTCGGTCACGCGACGCAGCGTGTCAGTCGCGTCGTTGACGACGCCGGCCTCGCTGGCGGTGCGCTCGATTGCCGCCGCCACTTCCGCGATGCTACCGGCGGATTCGTCGGTGCCGGACGAGGCGGAAGCGGCGGACTGGGCGATCTCGTGCGTCGCCTGCTGCTGCTGGTCAACCGCGTCGGCGATGGTGCTGGTCAGCTCGTGCAGGTCGCTGACCATCCGCACGATGCTGTCGATGGCCTCCACGGTCGAGTGCGTCGAGCCCTGGATGTCGCGGATCTGCGACTCGATTTCCTCCGTCGCCTTCGCCGTCTGGCTGGCCAGGTTCTTCACCTCCGAGGCGACCACGGCGAAGCCCTTGCCGGCGTCGCCGGCGCGCGCCGCCTCGATCGTCGCGTTAAGCGCCAGCAGGTTGGTCTGCTCGGCGACATCGCGGATCAGGCTGACAACGGCGCCGATACGCTCGCCCGATGCAGACAGGGCCTGCACCTTCTGGCTGGTCTGGTCGGCCGTCTGCGACGCCGTCGTCACCAGCTCGCTGGCACGCGAGGTCTGGCTGGCGATCTCGCGTACCGAGGCCGACATCTCGTCCGCCGCGGCCGCGACCGTCTGCACGCTCTGCGAGGCCGTGTTCGACGAGGAACTCGCCGACGACGCCTGACCGGACGCGCTGCCGGCGAGATCGGTGAGCGTCGCGGCGGCACCGCGCATCGAGTCGGACTCGTTGACCAGCGACTCCATCGACTCGCCCATCAGTCTGTGGAACCGCTCGATGGTCTCGGCGAAGTGGCTCTGTCGCCGCATCTCGCGCTCGCGCTCCGAACGGGCCTGTTCCTCCAGCTCGCGCCGACGTAGGGCGTTGTCGCGGAAGATCTCCACGGCGGTTGCCATCTCGCCGACTTCGTCGGACTGCTTCAGCCCCGGGATATCGATATCGAGCTTGCCGTTGGCCAGCTCGCGCATCGAATGGGCCAGCGTGCCGATGGGCTTGATGCTGCGACGCGCCATGACCCAACCAATGGCACTGACCAGGATCACCATCCCGAACCCGACAAGCAACATCAGGTTGCGCATCTCGACGATCGGCGCGGATGCCTCGGCGACGTCCTTCTCGGCCAGCAGGACCCACTTCACGCCATGGAAGGTCAGCGGCGTGTAGGCGGAGATGACCTCCTCGCCGCGATCGTTGAAGTACTCCAGGACACCGGTCTCGCCGCCCAACGCGGCCTGGACGGACGGGGTGTCGACGCGGCGCTTGAGGATGGTGCTCTCCTCGCTCAGTCGCGAGTCGGAGCGCATGAGCCGGTCGTGGCCGACGACGAAGGCGTCGCCGCTCTCGCCCATGCCGGTCTCCGCCTGCATCAGCGCGTTCAGCCGGTCGATCGGCATCTGGAAGGCGAGGACGCCGATCTTCTTACCGCTCGCATCGAAGACCGGTGCCGCAACGAAGCTCGCCGCGGCGCCATTGCTCGGCGCGTAGCCGCGGAAGTCGAAGAAGGCCAGCGGGCTGTTCGGTGCGGCCTTGCTGGCGGCGGCGAAGGCCTTGCCAAGATCCGTGTCGGCCCATTGGCCACTCACGAGATTGGTGGCGAAGTCGGTTTCCTTGAACACCGTGTAGATGAGGTCGCCCTTAAGGTCGAACAGGAAGATGTCGTAGTAGCCGCGCTCCTCAAGGAATGTGCGTAGCCACGGATGGTAACGACGGTGTGCCTCCGCATACTGGCTGCCGTCGTCAGCCGCATCGAGCTTGTGCTTTTCCCCAACCGGATGCGGATTGTCCTCGATGTAGGCCTTCTGCAGGGCGGCGGTCTGCTCGCCAGGCAGAGCGTCCCACGCGGCGGAGAAGTCGACCACTGCCGACTGCAGCGCCGGCGAGGCGACCATCGCGCGCATGTCTTCGTCGATCGAGGCGAGGTAGGTCTCCATCGCCAGCCGGCGGCCTTCCACCACCGCCTGGAGCTTGTCCTCGATGGCCTTGAACTGGAACAGCGACGCCTCGAAGTAGCTGGCGACGCTGGTGGCGCCAACGGCGATGAAGGCGGCGCCGACCACCAGGGCCGGCAGCTTGAGCGACAACGGAATCGTGGAGAGCTTGAACGGCATGCGGCGACCCCCGACGCAACTGAACAACGACTAAGCAGCGCGAAGCTGCATACATGACCGCTCAAGTACAGCAGCAATTCACTTAGCGAATGTTAATACGGCTGTTGCTGAAGAGCGTTCGATCGCCAGCGTCAGTGGGGCGTCGGCAATCCGATAGCCATCGCATCGGTGTGGGACACAAACGGCAAACGGCCGGGCTGTTGCCTGCCCGGCCGCTGTTCGACGAGTAGGGCGTCCGGCGCTAGGCCGCCCGCACCTTGGCGATGAAGCGTTCGACCTCGGCATTGAGATCGTTCGACTGACGCGACAGCCCGTCGACGGCGGTGCGAAGTTCGACCGCCGCCGAGCCGGTCTGCGCCGCCGCCTGCGACACGCCGCCGATGTTGGCCGACACGTCGTTGGTGCCGGTCGCCGCTTCCTGCGTGTTGCGGGTGATCTCCTGCGTCGCGGCGCCTTGCTCCTCGACCGCTGAGGCGACGCCGGTGGAGATGTCGCTCATCTTCGAGATGGTCGCGGCGATCGAGCCGATGGCGTCGACGGCCTGCTGGGTGGCCTCCTGGATGCCGCGGATCTGACCGCCGATGTCCTCGGTCGCTTTCGCCGTCTGGCTGGCCAAGTTCTTCACCTCCGAGGCGACCACGGCGAAGCCCTTGCCGGCCTCGCCGGCGCGCGCCGCCTCGATCGTGGCGTTCAGCGCCAGCAGGTTGGTCTGGCCGGCGATGTCGTTGATCAGCGACACGACGTCGCCGATCTGCTGCGCCGCCGTGGCCAGGCCCTGCACCATCTCGTTGGTCCGCTCCGCCTCGGTCACCGCTTCCGCCGTGAGCTGAGACGAGCTGGCCACCTGACGGCTGATCTCGAGCACCGAACTGGCCAACTCCTCCGACGCCGCCGCGACCGTCTGCACGTTGGCGCTGGCCTGTTCGGCCGCCGCCGCGACCGCGGTCGACTGCGAGGTGGTGTCCTCCGCGTCCTTGGACAGCGCTTCCGCTGTCTGCTGTAGCTGCACGATGAATTCTCCGACGCCGTTGACGACGTCCTTCACGCTGGCTTCGAAACCGTCGGCCAGCTCGTTCATCATCCGCTGCTTCTCGGCGGCGGCACGCTCCTCGGCCTTGGCCTGCTCGGCTTCCAGCCGTTGCTTCTCGATGGCGTTGGCCTTGAACACCTCCACCGTGTCGGCCATCTGGCCGACCTCGTCGCCGCGGCCGAGGCCCGGCGTCTCCACGGAAGTGTCACCGTCGGCGACCTGCTTCATCGCCACGCTCATCGCAGTCAACGGGCGCGAGATGCCGCGTGCCGCCAGCCAGCCGGCGAAACTCACCACCACCAGGATGCCGACGCTGATCAGCGCCAGGATATTGCGCATGGTGTTGGCCGGCGCGAGGATCTCGTGCATCTCCTTCTCGCCGATCACCGCCCAGCGAACGCCCTCGAACTCGACCGGCCGGTACGACGACAGGGCATCGATGCCGCGATAGTCCTCCACGACCATGGATCCGGTCTCGCCCTGCAGCGCGGCTTCGACGGTTGGCGTCGACACCGTCTTCTCAAGGATCGTCGACTCCTGCGAGAAACGGGAATCGCTGCGCATCAGGTGATCGCCGCCAACGAGGTAGGTCTCGCCGGTTTCGCCCATGCCGGCGGTCGACTGCATGATCGCGTTGATCCGGCCGATCGGCATCTGGAACGCCAGCACGCCCAGCAGTTCGCCGTCGCGGACGATCGGCGCGGAGATGAAGCTGGCGGCGGCGCCGTCGCTCGGCGCATAGGGCTTGAAGTCCAGGAAGGTGACGTCGTCGGCGCTGGCCTTCGCCGCGGCCGTCGTGAAGGCGCCGCCGAGATCGGTGTCCTTCCACTCGCCATCTTGCAGGTTGGTGGCGAAGTCCGGCTTCTTGAACACCGTGTAGACGAGGTCGCCGTTCGGCGCGAACAGGAAGATGTCGTGGTAGCCGCGTGCCTCCAGGAAGCGGCGGAACCAGGGATGCTGCAACCCGTGAATGGCGTTGTAGGTGGTGTCGGACTCGGCCCGGTCAAGCTTGTGCTTCGCGCCGGCGGGATGGGGATTGTCGCTGACGTACTGCGCCTGCAGCGTCGACTGCGCGTCCTCGCCCAGTTCCTCGAACGCGATGGCGAAGGTCTCGACGGCGTTGGCCGCCTGTTCCGACGTCGCCAGTGTCACGAGATCGTCGCGGACGCTCGCCAGATAGGTCTGCAGCGTTGAACGGCGCGCGTCCGTCATCGCCGTCAACTCGTCGGCGCTGAGCTTGCGCAGCATCCCATCGGCCTGGAAGTAGCTCAGCACGCCGACACTCATGATCGAGACGAGCGCCGCGATGCCGACCAAGGCCGGAATCTTGCGGGAAATGGGGATTCGGGAAAGGAAACTCAGGCTCATTACGCTGTGACCCACTCAACAGATGACGGTGTTCGAGCCGACCATGAACGAGAGAGTTTAATTAAGTACTATTGGTAGCTTCAGCTATCTTTGATTAACAAAATCGTTGTCTGCGTAGCGAGCCGCAGCGTGACGCCGTGTGACGCCGCCTCGACGTCACACGCTGGACAGGAGCGACGGCAGCTCCCGCATGTCGGTGAACTCGACGGCGCCGTGCGGGGCGAGCGGTTGCGCCGTCGCGCCGCCGACATAGCCGAGCACGCGCATGCCCGCGGCCACCGCGGCCTGAACGCCGAACGGGCTATCCTCGATCACCACGCAACCTTCGGGATTGGTGCCCATCCGTGTCGCGGCGTGCAGGAACAGGTCGGGGAAGGGCTTGCCGCGCGTAACTTCGGTCGCCGAGAAGATGCGCCCCTCGAAGCGGGCGTAGAGCCCGGTGATACCCAGGGTCACGCGCATCTTGTCGTGCGCGCCGGACGAGGCGACGCAAGACGGGCAGGAGAGCGCGCCGAGCGCCTCGGTCACCCCGGATACCGGGGTCAGGTCGCGTTCGAACGCGGCGAAGGTCTCCTCTTGCAGCGTGTCGGTGAAGTCCGCCGGCAGCCGCTTGCCGTGCAACGCCTCCGCCTTCTCCAGCACCGCCTTGAGGGTCAGGCCGAGATAGGTGGTGATGGATTCGTCGTACGTCGTCGGCAGACCGGCATCGCTCAGATGCCGGGCCAGGACGCGGTTGGCGATCGGCTCGCTGTCGACCAGCACGCCGTCGCAGTCGAAGATCGCGAGCGCGGGGACCATCGCCCCCGTCTACACGAAGCCCCGCTACATGAACAGGCGCTCGCCCTTCATGTCCTTGTACAGGTCGGCGACGTACTCGCCGTAGCCGTTGTAGAGCAGCGTCGGGATCTTCTTGCCGGTGCCCAGCACTTCCTCCTTCGCCTGGCTCCAGCGCGGGTGCGGCACCTCCGGGTTCACGTTGGCCCAGAAGCCATACTCGTTCGGCAGGATCTCTTCCCAGAAGCTCTGCGGTCGCTTGTCGGTGAAGCTCACCCGCACGATCGACTTGATCGACTTGAAGCCGTACTTCCACGGCAGCGCCAGGCGCAGCGGCGCGCCGAACTGCTTCGGCAGCGGCTTGCCGTAGACCCCGGTGACCATGAACGAGAGATCGTTCATCGCTTCGGCCATCGACACGCCCTCGACGTAAGGCCACGGGTACCAGCTCTGCTTCTGTCCGCTGGCGATCGACTTGTCGAGGAAGGTCTCCATGCGGATGTACTTCGCACCCGACGTCGGCTTGGCGAACTTCACCAGCTCCGACATCGCGAAGCCGGTCCACGGCACCGCCATCGACCAGGTCTCGACGCAGCGATGCCGGTAGAGCCGCTCTTCCAGCGGCATGGCGCGGATCAACGTGTCGATGTCGACCGTCTTCTCTTCCTCGACCATGCCATCGAAGACCACGGTCCAGGGGCGGATCTTCAGCGCCTGCGCCGCCTTGGCGATGCGCTTGTGCGAGCCGAACTCGTAGAAGTTGTTGTAGGTCGACGTGAGGCGCTCGTCGGTGACCTCGCGGTCGAGCTTGTACATCTCGTTCCGCGTCGCCGGATAGAGATCGGCGGTCGGGTCGGTTGCCGCCCGCGCCAGCCTCGGCGTCGCCAAGCCGGCCATCGCCATCGCCGAGCCAGCCGTCACACCGGTCAGGAATCGCCGTCGGTCGAGGAACACCGCCTCCGGCGTGGCCTCGCGCTCCGGAATCTCCCAGCCCTT
>CAZVLI010000201.1:0-7116 GCA_964627965.1 uncultured Rhodospirillales bacterium | reverse complement strand
GAACCTGGCGCAGCGGGGCCTGGTGAAGGGATAGACGCTGGACGAGGTCGTGGACCGCTTCCATCGTCGATCCCTTCAGCAGGCCGCGCTGAAGGGATAGACGATGGACGAGGTCTTGGAACTCTTACGCGGCGTGTCCACCGCCACGCTGACCATGCAACTGCTGAAGCGTGGCTACCGCTCCTGCCACATGACCGGACCGAAGCCGCTCAACCCGTCGCGCGGCGGCTTCGCCGCGCCGGCCTGCACGTTGCGCTTTATCCCCGCGCGTGAGGACCTGAGCCGGCGCGAGATCCTGGCCGACACGTCCTACGCGCCGCGCCGGGTGATCGAGGAGATCGAGCCGGGCCATGCCCTGGTGATCGACGGTCGCGGCGACCCGCGCGCCGGCCTGATCGGCGATATCCTGGCGCTGCGGCTGGCCAAGCGCGGCTGTGCCGCCGTGGTGTGCGACGGTCCGGTACGCGACGCCGCCGCCGTCGCCGACGTCGAGATGCCGGTCTTCTGCATGGGCGGAGCCGCGCCGGTCAGCCTGAACTACCACTTCGGCGCCGACATGCAGGTGCCGATCGGCTGCGGCGGTGTCGCCGTGATCCCTGGCGACATCGTTGTCGGCGACGGCGACGGCGTCACCGTGATCCCGCAGGCGCTCGCCGCCGAGATTGCCAAGGACGCGGTCGAGCAGGAGCAGCTGGAGCAGTTCATCCACGAGCGCATCCGCGACGGCGCGGAACTGTTCGGCACCTATCCCCCCAACGAGCAGACGCGGGCGGAGTACGAGAAATGGCGGAGCAAATGAACATCGCCGAGACCTACGCCCGCGACGGTTTCGTCTTCCCGATCGACGCCGTGCCGGAAGCCGAGGCCAAGGCGATCCGCGCCGAGCTGGAGGCCGGCGAGGCCGAACTGGCCAACGATCCCAAGCGGCTCGGCCTGCTGCGTGCCTATTCCAACCGGCTGCTCCCGTCCTTCGACCGGCTGGTGCGCAACCCCAACCTCGTGGCAGCGGCCGCCGAGGTGCTCGGGCCGGATCTGATGGTCTGGAACGGTGGACTGTTCATCAAGGAAGCGAGCAGCCCGCACATCGTCTCGGGGCACCAGGACCTCACCTACTGGGGCCTGGACGAGGTCGACGAGGTCACCGCCTGGGTCGCGCTGTCGCCGTCGACCCTGGAGAGCGGCTGCATGCGCTTCGTGCCGGGCAGCCACCGCAAGCGTCTGGTGCCGCACCGCGACACCTTCGCCGAGAACAACCTGCTGACGCGCGGCCAGGAGATCGCCGTCGAGGTCGACGACAGCGACGGCGTCGACGTTGTGCTGAAGACTGGGCAGGCGTCGCTGCACCACGGCCACCTGTTCCACGCCTCGGGCCCGAACCGGACCGACGACCGCCGCATCGGCGTTGCGATCCGCTACATCAAGCCGTCGATGAAGCAGCGCTCCGGCGACAAGTCCCTGGTCACGCTGGTGGCTGGCGAAGACCGCTTCGGTCATTTCAAGCTCGGCGGTCCGCCCAAAGGCTACCTGCACGAAGACGACTTCGCCGACTGCGCTGCCGACGCGGAGATCAAGGCCCGCGTCCTCTACGAGGGCGCCGAGGGCGGCGAGGGCAAGCGTTTCCGCGAGGGGTAGCTAGGCCGGATCGGGGCCGATCACCGGTTTCAGCGCCTCGACGGCCTCTGGGTTCACCAGCGCGCTCATGTCGCCGGGCGGGTTGCCGGTGGCGACGGCGCGGACCACGCGGCGCATGATCTTCAGGTTGCGGGTCTTCGGCAGATCGTCGGCGAACACCAGCCGCTTTGGCTTGAACGGCCGGCCAAAGCCGTGCGCCACCGCCTCTCGCAGCTCTTCCGCGACGGCTTCGGTCGGCTCGGTGCCCGGCGTCGGCACGCACACGCAGAGCAGCGCCTCACCGCTGATCGGGTCGGGTACGCCGACGGCGGCCGCCTCCAGCACCTTGCCGGTGGCCATGAGCTGGCCCTCGATCTCGGCCGGGCCGGTGCGCTTGCCGGCGATCTTGATGGTGTCGTCGGAGCGGCCGTGCACGTACCACATGCCGTCGCTGTCGCGCGACGCCCAGTCGCCGTGCCGCCACAGTCCGGGGAAGGTCTCCCAGTAGGTTTCCAGGTAGCGCTCCGGATCCTTCCACAGGCCCTTGGTCAGGCCGATGGACGGCGTGCGCAGCACCAGCTCGCCGACCTGGCCCGGTCTGACCGGCTCGCCATGGTCGTCGACGATGTCGGCTCCCATGCCCGGCAACGCGCCGGAAAAGGCGCAGGGCTTCAGCGGGTGGATCACCGTGCCGCATAGGATGCCGCCGCCGATCTCGGTGCCGCCGGACCAGTTCAGCAGCGGCGCCCGCTTGCCGCAGATATTCTCGAAGAACCAGGTCCAGGCTTCCTCGGTCCACGGCTCGCCGGTCGAGGCGGAAACCCGCACGCTCGACAGGTCGTACTTGCAGACCTCTTCGACGCCGTGGCGCATCAGGCTGCGCACCGCCGTCGGCGCCATGCCGACGAAGCTCACCTGGTGGTCCTGGATCAGGCGCCAGAACCGGCCCTTCTCCGGATAGTCCGGCGTGCCCTCGGTCAGCACGATGGTGCCGCCGACGAAGCCGGCGCCGACGATGGTGATCGGCCCGACCACCCAGCCGAAGTCGGTCATCCACAGCAGCCGGTCGGACGGCTTCAGGTCGAGCGCCAGGCAGAAGTCGACGGCGATCTGGCAGGTCAGGCCGATATGCGTGACCACCGTGCCCTGCGGCTTGCCGGTCGTGCCCGAGGTGTAGACCAACAGCAGCGGCTGCTCGGCCGGTACTTGCGCGGTCTCGAAGCGGTCCAGCTTGCCTGCCAGCAGGTCGTCCCAGTCGTGGTCGCGGCCCGGCGTCATCGGCGTGTCGATGCCGGCGCGCTTGCACACCACGACGTTGGCCACGGTCGGCACGTCGGCCAGCGCTTCGTCCATGATCGCCTTCATCGCCACCGGCTGGCCGCGCCGCATGGTGCCGTCGCCGCAGACCACCGCCACGGCGCCGGCGTCGGCCAGTCGGGTAGCGATCGATTCCGCCCCAAAGCCGGAGAACAGCGGCACCGCGATGCCGCCGACCCGCGCGATGGCGTAGAAGGCCGCGGCCGCCTCCGGCAGCATCGGCATGTAGATCCCGACCGGATCGCCGACCTTCACGCCGATCTCGCTCAGCGCCGCCGCCAGCCGGCAGCTCTCGGCATCCAGCTCGGCGTAGGTCCAGCTCCGGGTGCGGCCGTCCTCGGCCTCCCAGACCACGGCAGCCTGTTGCTCGGTCGGCGTGCCGCGATGCTTGTCGAGGCAGTTCAGCGCCAGGTTGGTGGTACCGCCGACGCACCACTTCGCCCACGCCGGCCCCTCGGACAGGTCGCGGACCTTCTCGTAGGGCGTGAAGAACCGGACATCGAGGAACTCGATCGCGGTGTTCCAGAACCAGTCTGGATCGCCACCGGCCTTGGCCAGCAGCTCGTCATAGTCGGCCAGGCCGTAACGGTCGAAGAACCGCTTCAGGTTGCTGTTCGCCACCATGTCGGCCGGCGGCGTCCAGACGATCTCGTTCGCGCTCATGTCTCGGTCGTTTCCTCGCTTGATCTCAGGCGAGGATAGGGCGGTCAGCCGGCGTTGCGCCAGACGATCAACATGCCATGCGCGGCGTCCGGCAGGCTGCGCTCGGCTGGCGGGCTGCTCGAAGCGATCTCGGCGCCGATGAACCGTGGCCCATGGTTCAGGTCCGGTGACGCGCCGAGACGCGCTGCGGCGTCCGGGTTCACCACGTGCGCGACATGCTCGCCGCAGCTCACGTCGATGCCGTCGGCGGTCTCGGTGACGGTCCCGCCGCTGAACCCGGCCAGGAACGCGCCGTGCGCCGCCGGATCGGCCGCGGCCAGGTAGACCGAGACGATCTCCTGCGCGCCATTGGCGTGGCGCTGATAGTCCGGCTTCCAGAAATTCTCCGGATAGCGGTTGTGGCAGGTGAAGAAGCCAGCCGACGGCATCGCCGGATCGGCGGTATGCGCGATGGAGAACGCCATCTTCGCCTCGCTACCGTCCGGCAGGCGCCCGGTACGCTCGAAATCGAACCGCGGAAAGCTGGCGATGCCGGCCTCGGCGTAGCGCCGGGTATCGGCGTCGGCGTCATCGGTGGCCAGCACCAGCATCGACGGTCCCATGCCGCGGCTCAGGAAGTCCTTAGTGAAGCCGCCGAAGTCGTAGTCGCGCTGTTCCGCGTCGAGCAGCTCCGGCCGGTCGATCTCCAGCAGCTCGATGAAGTTGCCGCCGGCGAACTGCGCCAGGCGGTTGGCCGTGCCCCACGGGTGCTGCGCGCGCGGTGTCAGGGTGAAGCCCAGTGCCTCGAAGGCCGCGGCGGCGCGGTCCAGATCGGGCACGGTGACGACGAAATGGTCGATGTTGCGTCCGGTGCTCATGTCATCCCTTTAGCCGAGCCTTGGTGATTTGTTAACCGTCGCTGCCATGTCATGGGCAATCCGGCAGGGGTCCGGAAGGGGTTCGGCCTTTGACGCGCGACGTCTTCATCCTGGTCGCGGCACTTCTCGGCGTGCTGGGGCCGTCGCTCGTGCTGGCGCTGGTGTGCCGGCATCGACGTGCCGTCCCGACGCATGATGCGAACGAGCGCGCGGCCGATCATGCCACGGTCGACGATGCGTTTCGCGATACCGGCGCCGGGATCGCGATCTTCGATGCGCACGAGCGACTCGTGCTGGCGACGGCGCGCTACGCGGAACTGTTCGGTATCCGATCCGACGACCTCGCGCCGGCCCAACCGCTGTCGGTGGTGCTGCAGACCGTGGCGTATCGCGGCGACGCCGCAGATGCGCTCGGTCGCGAGGAAACCTGGATCGAGGAGTGCCTGCACATGCATCGGGGCTGCGCCGCACCGTCGCTGCAGCGCGGACGCGGCGACGGTTGGCTTTGCCTTTCCGTCGGCGCCACCGCCAAGGGCGGTCGCGTCCACCTCCTCACCGATGTCAGCGCGCTGGGTCAGGTACGTCGTCAGGTGGCGGAAGAGGTGCGGCGGCTCGCCCGTCACGGCGCTTTCGATCCGGAGAAGGTCCTGGCCGAGTCGCCCGACCCGACGCGTCGCGCGCTGAGCCAGATCACCGCAGAGCTTGGCGCCCGAGCGCAGAGTTGCGGCGACGCCTTGCAGCGTCTCGAGGCGGCGAACGACGAGGACGGCGAGATGACCAGCGCCGCCCTGAAGGACGCCGTCGGCGCCATGTCGCGTCTGGCCGACCGCTATGCCGACGTGGAGCGGCTCGCCAACTCCGCCTAGGGGCGCGGCGGCCGCCGCTTGTGCCAGATCGTCGCCTGCTCGTAGGCATGTGCGACGGCGTAGAGCCCGGCCTCGTCGAACGGCCGCCCGATCAGTTGCATGGCCAGCGGCAGCCCGGCTGAATTGAACCCGCACGGTACCGACAGCGCCGGCAGGCCAAGGAAGTTGGCCGGCCGCGTCAGGCTGGACACCCGCAGGATCAGGTCCGGCATCGCCGCGTCGGCGCCGATATCCGTCTCCTCCAGGCCCGGCGCCGGGAACGGAACCGTGGCGCCGAACAGCATGTCGCATTGCGAGAACACGTCGGCTGCGAACCGGTTCAGCGCCTTGTCGCGCAGCGTCATCGCCTCCAGGTACCGCGTCGCCGGCAGGTAAAGCCCGACCGCCAGGCGACCGCGCACCTGATCGGCGTAGCGCTCCGGCTGCTCGGTCAGCCAGCGCTTGTGCAGCGTCGCCGCCTCCGAGGCGAGGATCACGTTCCAGACCAGGTTGTCCGGCGCCGGATCGGGGATCGTCACCGGCACCAGCTCGGCGCCGGCTTCGCGCAGCACCTCCTGCGCCCGGCTCAGCCCCTTGGCCAGCTCGGCATCGAGGTCGTCGAGGAAGAACTTGTCCGGAATGCCGACCCGCACGCCCTTCACCGACCTGCCGCACGCGGCTTCGTAGTCGCCGACGGGTTGCGCCGACGACGCGGCGTCGTGCCCGGCGATGGCGGCCAGCATGCGGGCGTTGTCGCGCACCGTCCGGGTCAGCGGGCCGGCGCAGTCGAACGAGTGCGATAGCGGCATCATCGCGTGGCGCGACACGCGGCCCAGGGTCGGTTTCATGCCGACGACGCCGCAGAATGCCGCCGGCAGCCGGATCGAGCCGCCGGTGTCGGAGCCGAGTGCGCCGAACACGATACCGGCCGCGGTCGCCGCGCCGGAGCCGCTGGACGAGCCGCCCGGGCAATGCGCTGGGTTCCAGGGATTGTGGATGTGCCCGTGGTGCACGTTGTGGCCGAGCGGGCCGACCGCGAACTCGGTCTGGTTCAGCCCACCGAGGTCCACCGCGCCGGCCGCGTCGAGCCGTTCCAAGCACGCCGCCGTGTCGTCCTGCGGCGTCTGCTTCAGGAAGTCGGCGCCGCAGGTCGAGACCTCCCCGGCGCGGTAGTACATGTCCTTGTGTGCCATCGGCACGCCGGCCAGCGGCGCCAGCGTCTCGCCCTTGGCCCGCGCCGCGTCGACCGCCCGCGCCTGGTCTATCGCCTGTTCGGCCCGTAGCGTGATGAAGGCGTTCAGCGTCGGCTGCAGATGCTCGGCCCGCGCGACGGCCGCGCGCGCCAGTTCCTCCGCCGAAACCTCGCCCTTTGCGACCGCCTCGGCCGCATCGACCAGCGACCCGTCGAGCCACTCAGTCATGAGCGAGTTTCTCCAGGCTGGCCGCGAAGCGCGCCAGGTTCATGTCCTCGAAGCCGAGCTTCGGCACCTCCGCGCGCATCGTCGTTTCCACCGGCGACAGCGCGCCGGCCAGCCCCGCGGCGTCGGCCGCGTCGAGATCGAGGCCGTACCACTCCTTGGCCAGCCGGGCGATCAGGTCGGGATCGACACTCATCGGTGCAATGCTCGCATCTGTGCCTCGGGATAACGCGTGCCCGATGCGGCGCCGGGCGGCAGCGCCTCGTTCAGGGCCGCCAGTTCCTGGTCCGTCAGGTCGATATCGGCGGCGGCCGCGTTCTTCTCCAGATGCGCCACGCGCTGGGTACCGGGGATCGCGACGACGTTGTCGCTCTGCGCCAGCACCCAGGCCAGCTCGATCTGCGC
>CAZVLI010000200.1:4263-7136 GCA_964627965.1 uncultured Rhodospirillales bacterium | reverse complement strand
CATCGAGGTGGCCGACGAGATCCTCTCGCGTCACGACTGCCGGGCGGTCGCGAGAGAGAACAGCGATCAGCTCCGCGGCCCACCCTGGGATCGAACGTGATGCAGCACTTGTCTCACTCATCCGGCGATCCGTTCCGGCGACGACTGGTTCCCGTCGATCGCGGTGACAGCGGCCGACATGTACCGCCGCACCGACGGCGCGGCTACGGTGGCGGTCCGTCCGCGCGCGATCAACTACGCCGGCGCGGCCGGCACCTACACCACCTGGCCGTTGATCGATCTGATCGAAGGCCGGGTGCCGCCGGCCGAGCTGGCCCGGCGTATCGTCTTGCTGGGCGCGACCGCGACCGGCGTCGGCGATCGCTTCGTCACGCCCTACGACAGCGCACTACCGGGCGTGGAGGTGTTCGCCAATGTCATCGACAACCTGCTGCACGAACGCTTCCTGCGCCGCGACAGCGTCGTCGAACTGGCTGACCTCGCCGCATTGCTGCTGGCGGGCATCGCCACCGCCTTTCTGACGGTGTTTCGCTCCGTCGGCCTGACGCTGAGCGCCGGGCTCGGGCTCCTGGCGGGCTGGTGCCTGGTCAACCTGACCGGCTTCGCGCTCGCCGACGTTTGGCTCAACCTCACCCTTCCCGCGTTGCTGATCGTCGCCGGCACGACGGTCGCCGTCGCCGGCCGCTGCCTGCGCGAAGGGCGGCAACGCCGCCGCCTGACCCGCTACGTCTCGCCGCTGACCTTCGCGCGCAATCGCCGCAGCCCGGAGCACGACCAGATCGCGGCGGTGATGTTCGTCGATCTCGTCGGCTTCACCCACGTCGGCGAAACCATGCCGCCGGGCGAGCTGGCCGAGACGCTGCGCGGTTTCCACCGCCGGGTCGAGCGCGCCGCCAGCGCCTACGGTGGACTGGTCGACACCTTCATCGGCGACGCGGTGCTGGTGGTCTTCGGCCTGGGCAAGGCGCCGGCCGCGGCAGCGCGCCAGGCCCTGTCCGGCGCACGCGCCATCGTCGGCGCCATCGCCGACTGGAACGCCGAGCGGCACGACGATGGCCTGCCGCCGATCGCTTGCGGTGTCGGCCTGCACATCGGCCCGGTGCGCATCGCCGAGGTCGGCGGCGCCGCGCATGCACAGATCACCGTGACCGGCGATACCGTGAACGTGGCCAGCCGCCTGGAGGCGTTGACACGGGAAATGTCGGCGTCGGTGATCGCGTCGGACGCGGTGATCGATGCGGCCGGACCGGTCGGCGACTTCGCCGCCCTGCCGCCGCAACCGATCCGCGGCCGCAACGCCCCCATCGGTTTGTGGGCCTGGCGCGCGCCGGTCTAGTTCGTTTCCGCTAGCACGGAAGCTGCACCGGCCCGCTCCCCCACCCGGCCACCCACTAGGATACTGGCGTTGGGTGGCCGGGTGGGGGAGCGGGCCGGTGCAGGCAAACCGCGAATGGCGCTAAGGCAAATCCAGCCGCACGATGATGGCGGCGGAGCAGATCACCGCGACATCGCCCAGCACCTCGTCGGGCACGTCGAGACCGCCCTTCACCGCCGTCGCCGTGACCGTGCCGTAGGGCAGGCTGGCCTTCACCTTGTCGAGGTCGACCTTGTCCGGTTGCTGCGCGCCGATGGTGACGTCGACATACATCTGCGTCTTCGGGTCCAGCTTCAGCGTGCGGATCATCGTCAGCGAGCTGTGGTGGATCGCATCCTGCACCGCGCGCAGCGCCGCCTTGGTGTAATCGCCGCCGTGCAGGTCGTTGCCGTGACCCATCTCCAGGATAACGCGCTTCAAGGCCATCACGCGGTCTCCTCGGGCAGGTCGAGCCGGACCACGGCGGCGGCATGCGCGATCAGGGTGGCGTTGTCGCCCTCCTCGTTCGGGATCTCCAGCCCGCCTTCCACGACGTTCAGCGTGCCGGTGCCATGCGGCAACACCGCAAGCACTGCCTCGCGATCGACCTCTTCGGGGCGCGGCACGCCGATGGTGACCTCGACCTGCATGGAGTCGACATCCATGCCCAGCGCCCGCGTCACCGTCAGCGAGTTGTGCCACAGCGCGTCGCGCAGCGCCCGCACCGCCGCCTTTGTCGGCTCGCGCCCCCGAATGTCGGTGCCCATGCCGATCTCGAGCACCACCCGTTGCCAGCTCATCGCGTTCTCCCGGTTGTTGCCGGGATGCTAGCGCCAAATGGCCGGCAGCGTCAGGAGAGTTGCATCGCGGTCTGCTGCGACGGACGGTTCCAGGGCATCACGCCGAGGATGGTCGCCAGCGCGCAGGTCCCGGTCACGCCGGCGAAGGTCAGACCGGCGCCGACGAAGGCCGACAGTGCGTAGAACCACGGGTTCACCAGCACGCCGAGCACGACACCCAGCACCACCATCGAACCGGCGGTGATCTGTACCTGGCGCTGGATCGGCAGCGGCGCGCGCTTGTTGGAGTTGATGCGCAGGCCAGCCTTCTTCCAGCCCTGGATACCGCCGGTCAGGTGATAGACCTCGGAGAAGCTGGTGTTGAGAAGCTCCGCCGCGGCCTGGCCGGTGCGGTTGCCGCTGTTGCAGTGGAACACGCCGACCTTGTCGTGCTCGCCGTCGAAATCGGCCGGGTTGAAGGCCGAGAGCGGTACCAGCCGGGCACCGGGAATATGCTCGCGGGCATACTCATCCGGTTCGCGCACGTCGATCAGGACTGCGCGTCCCGATCCCAGCCAGTCCGACAGGGTCTTCGGATCCACTTCCTTCAGGGTCAGGCGATTCATCGTTCATGTCTCCTTGCATGATCGCGGGTTGGGTCGAGGCAGGGTCGAGCGCGGCCATCGCGGCGTACTGGCTCAGGAACACCCGCCCGGTGAGTTCGTTCAGAAAGTCGGAGG
>CAZVLI010000200.1:0-4253 GCA_964627965.1 uncultured Rhodospirillales bacterium | reverse complement strand
ATCGTGAGCAGACCGATGTCCTCTTCGCCGCGGAGCCGGTCCATCACCGGCCCCTTCACCTCCGACAGATGGAAGGTCATGCCGGCGTCGGCAAGGCGGCGGTTCAACGCCTCCAGGCTGTCCAGCGCGCTGCCGTCGATCAGGTTCACCGCCGTGCACTGCAGCACCACGTCGGCAGTGCCCGGTCGCGCCGCGGCGAGGTCGTAGATACGATCTTCCAGTGTGCGTGCGTTGGCGAAGTAGAGGCTCTCGTCGACCCGCACGCTCAGCACCTTCGGGCTGGTCACCACCTCGTGGCGCAGCACGTTGCGATAGTGCTCGGTGCCCGGCACCTGACCGACAACGGCCATGTGCGGCCGCGACGTCCGCCACAGGAACAGCAGCACCGACAGCGCGACGCCGGTGACGATGCCGGCCTCCACGCCGACCAGCCACACCATCGCGATGGTGCCGGCCATCGCCGCGAAGTCGCTCTTGGAGTACGCCCAGGCGCGGCGCAGCGCGCCGATGTCGACCAGCGACAGCACCGCGACGACGATGGTCGCCGCCAGCACGGCACGCGGCAGGTCGGTGAACAGCGGGGTCAGGAACATGGCGGTCAGCCCGATGCCGACCGCCGTCATCACGCCGGCCATCGGCGAGCGCGCACCAGCATCGAAGTTCACCACGGACCGGGCGAAGCCGCCGGTGACCGGGTAGCCCGCGGTCGCCGCGGCCGCCAGGTTGGCGGCACCGAGCCCGACCAGCTCGGCGTCGGCGTCGATACGCTCGCGGCGCTTTGCCGCCAGGGTCTGGGCCACGGAGACGGATTCGACGAACCCGACGATGGAAATCAGCGCCGCCGACGGCAGCAGCGCCAGCAGCAGCGACGGCTCAAGCATTGGCATCGTCACCGGCGGCAGGCCGGCGGGAATTCTGCCGACGACACCGACACCGTTCGCGGCGAGATCCGCAACGGCCACGACGGCGATGCCCGCGGCAACCGCCGCCACCGGCCCGGCCTTGGCCAAAGCATCGGCAAGCCTCGGCCCCATGCCGAACCGGATGAGCAGAGGCTTCAGTGACTTGCGGACCCAGAACAGCCAGGCGATCGCGGCCGCGCCGATCAGCAAGGTCGGCAGGTTGGTCTCCCCGAGGTGCGACCACAGCGCCGGCAGGAGTTCCAGCAGCGTGTCGCCGTGCGCCGGAATGCCGAGAATGTGCTTGAGCTGGCTGGCGGCGATCAGCACGCCAGAGGCGGTGATGAAGCCGGAGATCACCGGATGGCTCAGGAGGTTGGCGAGGAACCCCAGCCGCAGCAGGCCGACGGCGATCAGCATCGCGCCGGACAGTGCCGCCAGGGTCAGCGCCACCAGCGTCGGCGGCAGGCCCAGTTCCGGCGCCACCTGGCCGACGGCCGACGCGGTCATCAGCGAGACCACCGCCACCGGCCCGACCGCCAGGGCGTTCGACGACCCGAAGATCGCGTAACCGACGAGCGGCAGCATCGACGCGTACAGACCGACTTCGGCCGGCAGCCCAGCCAGCAAGGCGTAGGCGAGGCTCTGCGGGATCAACATGATGGTGACAATCACGGCCGCCATCGCGTCGCCCCGCAGGGCCTCGCCATCGTAGTGCCGCATCCAACGCGCGGCGGGTACAACCTTCGCCAGCTTCATCGTCCTGAACTCAGAGCGCGTTCAGCGGGATCTTCAGGTAGCTGACGCCGTTGTCCTCCGCCGGCGGGAACTCACCGGCGCGCATGTTCACCTGCACCGAGGGCAGGATCAGCACCGGCATCGACAGCGTCGCGTCGCGTTCCGACCGCATCTTCACGAAGTCGTTCTCGGTGACCCCGTCGCGGATGTGGATGTTGTACTCGCGCTCCGCCGCCACGGTGGTCTCCCACACGTATTCGTCGCGGCCCGGCGCCTTGTAGTCATGGCAAAGGAAGATCCGCGTCTCGGCCGGCAGGTCCAGCAGCCGCTTCATCGAGCGGTAGAGCGTACGCGCATCGCCGCCCGGGAAGTCGCACCGCGCGGTGCCGAAGTCCGGCATGAAGATCGTGTCGCCGACGAACACGGCATCCCCGATCAGGTAGCTGACGCACGCCGGCGTGTGCCCGGGCGTATGCATCACCCGCGCCTCCATGTCGCCGATCTTGAAGGTGTCGCCATCCTTGAACAGGTGGTCGAACTGGCTGCCATCCACGGCAAACTCCGACCCGGCGTTGAACACCTTGCCGAAGGTCTCCTGCACCGCGGTGATGTGCTCGCCGATTGCGATCTCGCCGCCGACCTTGTCCTTCAAGTAAGGCGCGGCACTGAGGTGGTCGGCATGGGCATGCGTCTCCAGCAGCCAATCGACACTCAGGCCGTGCTCCTTGACCCAGGCGACGACCGCGTCGGCGGATTCTGTACTCGTGCGTCCCGACTTGGGGTCATAGTCATGTACCGAGTCGATGATCGCCGCGTGCTTCGTCGCCGGGTCGACCACCACGTGCGTGGCGGTGAATGTTGCCTCGTCGAAGAATGTTTGCACCGTCGCTTTCATGCACCACCTCCTTTCTTCCCACTCCATAGATGGGGCACGGCGGCGCCGGCGTCGGTGACTAAGTCACATTGGCCTGCGCTGTCGTTCTGCCGCCGGCCTCGGCCAGCGCCTGCAGCGCCGGCCGGTCAACCAGTTGCACCCGTCCCCGTTCCCCGACGACGAGGCCACGCCGCTCGAATTCCTTGAGTTGACGCGAGATCACCTCGCGCGCCGTGCCCAGCTCGACCGCCAGGTCGTGATGCGTCGCCTCGACGGTGTCCGAATCGCCGGCCAGATCGAGCAGGCGCTGCGCCAGCCGATGCGAGATCGTGGTGAAGGCCAGCTCCTCCACCAGCAGCATCAGCTCCATCATCCGCGCCGCATAGGTCGACAGGACGAACTCGCGAAATGGCGGGGATTCCGCCATCAGTCGATCGAAGATCGCTCGCGGCACGGCGACTACCCGGACTTCGGTCTCGGCGATACCCTCGGCCATGTAGTGCGCATGTGCCAGCAGGCAGGCCGTGGTCAGAATGCAGCTCTCGCCGCCGCCAATCCGGTAGAGGACGATCTCGCGGCCCTGGTCGGAGACCTGACGAACCCGCACCCGCCCATCGGTGATCAGCAGATAGTCGTCGGGCGCGTGATCCGGGCTGAACGCGACCGCCCCGGCCGGCAGCTTGCGGCTGCGCGCGCCTTGCAGCAGCGCGGTGCGGTGTGCCGGCGACAGGTCGGCCAGCGCCGGGAAGCGGTCGATCCAGGCCGGCTCGCTCATTCTCTATACTCCCCACTCATGATTCCCGTCCGCCTCGCCAGGCGCGTTGATCCGCGTCAATGTCGCCTCCGGCGGGCGGGAGGACAACAGTAGCCCCGGCGATGCCGATGGAGACAACGATGCGCAAGTTCCTGGTCCCCCTCAGCGGTCAGCACGACCCCGACGATCCGGCCGCGCTCGACAAGTCGGCGCTGAACGCCGCCTTTACCCTGGCACGACGCGTGGAGGCGCACGTCGAGGTCTTCTGCATCGGCGCCGAGACGGCGGAAACGTCCGGCCGACTCGCGCCCTGGGTGCCAGGCTCTGCCGTGGAGCTGGTGCTGAAGTCGATCGAAGAGGAGAGCGAGAATCGGCGCCGACGCGCACGCGATCTGTTCACCGAGACCGTGAAGGCGTTCGGCGAGCCGCCCTTCGCCTCGCGTGGGGCCGACACCGGCTTCTCGGTCGACTTCACCGAGGCCACCGGGCAGGTGGCGGACTCGGTGGCGCTGCGCGGCCGCATCGCCGACCTCGTGGTCGCTGCCAACCGGCCGGGCGCCGACATCGCGCACATGCCGCCAATCCTGGCCAGTGCCCTGAAGGACACCGGGCGGCCGGTCCTGATCCCCGGCAAGACCGCCGCGCCGGAGAGCATCGGCGCCCGCATCCTGGTCGCCTGGGATGGCCGCGAGGCGATCTCGCGCACGATTGCGCTGACCCGCGACCTGCTGGCCAAGGCCGACCAGGTCACCATCGTGGCCGTCCAGGGCGACGAGCCGGTCGTCCCCAGCGCCGAGGACGCCGCCGACTATCTCGACTGGCACGGCATCGACGCCGACCCGCACCTGTATCCGCGCGACGGTCGACCGGTGGCGGAGCTGCTGCTCGATGCCGCCGCCGAGCGGCAAGCGGACCTGATGGTGATCGGCGCGTCGATGCGCGGCACCCTGCAACGCATCGTCACCGGCGACGTGATGGACGAGTTGCT
>CAZVLI010000199.1:0-7150 GCA_964627965.1 uncultured Rhodospirillales bacterium | reverse complement strand
AGGCGGCGCGCGTCGGCGCGCTCGACGTGCTGGCGCAACACCTGCTCGGCCGCGCCTGCTCCGCGCCGTTCGACATGGCCGACGTCTACGACGAGGTGCGCCGCGCCCCGCCCTACGCGCAGCTAACGTGGGAAGAGTACGAGGCGACGCTCGATTTCGTCGCCACTGGCGGCTACGCCCTGCGCCGCTACGAGCGCTACCACCGCCTCAACAAGGACGAGGACGGCCTGTGGACGGTCGCCAACCAGCGCGTCGCGCGGCAATACCGGCTCAACGTCGGCACCATCGTCGAGGCGCCGATGCTGCGCGTGAAGCTCGGCCGCGGCCGCGAACTCGGCAAGATCGAGGAGTGGTTCATCGAGCAACTGAAGGTCGGCGATACCTTCGTCTTCGCCGGCGAGGTGCTGCGGTTCGAGGGCCTGCGCGACATGGTGGCGATCGTTTCCCGCGCCACCGGCACCGACCCGTCCGTGCCGTCCTACTACGGCGGCAAGTTCCCGCTCTCCACCTACCTCGCCGCGCGCGTACGCGACATGCTGGCCGACGAGAGCCGCCAGGAAGACCTGCCGTGGCAGGTGAAGGATTGGCTGAAGATGCAGCGCTGGCGCTCGGTCCTGCCGGGCCGCGACGACCTGCTGGTCGAGACGTTTCCCCGAGGCGGCCGGTACTACACGATCTGCTACCCGTTCGACGGCCGGCTGGCGCACCAGACGCTCGGCATGCTGCTGACGCGGCGCATGGATCGCGCCGGCCTGCGCCCGCTCGGCTTCGTTGCCAGCGAGTACGCGCTCGCGGTCTGGAGCCTGCGCCCGATCCGCGAGAAGGCGGTGAATCGCCTGTTCGAGGAGGACATGCTGGGCGACGACCTGGAGGCGTGGCTCAACGAGAGCAACCTGATGAAGCGCACCTTCCGCAACGTCGCGGTGATCGCCGGGCTGATCGACCGGCGCCACCCCGGCGAGGAAAAGACCGGGCGCCAAGTCACCTTCTCCTCCGACCTGATCTACGACGTGCTGCGCCAGTACCAGCCCGACCACGTCCTGCTGCGCGCGACCTATGCCGACGCGGCGGCCGGGATCATCGACGTGGCCCGCGTGGCGGCGATGCTGAAACGCATCCAGAGCCGCATCACCTTCAAGGCGCTCGACCGCGTCTCGCCGCTGGCCGTGCCGCTGATGCTGGAGATCGGCCGCGAGGCGGTGCCGTCGGACGCCAACGAGGCGATGCTGGCCGAGGCCGCCGAGGCGCTGATCGACGAAGCGACGCGCTTGATCTAGACCCGCCGGCCGGCTACCCACTGAACCATGATCGTCAACGGCGCCTGCCTGCATGCCGACCGCTCCGGGGCCCTGTATTGGCCCGACCGCGGGGTCCTGGCCGTCGCCGACCTGCACTTCGAGAAGGGCTCGGCCTTTGCCGAGCGCGGCGCGCTGCTGCCGCCCTACGACACCGCCGCGACGCTGGCGGCGCTTGCCGAGGCCGTGACGCGCCTGAAGCCCGACGTCGTCATCTGCCTGGGTGACAGCTTCCACGACCGCGGCGCCCGCGCCCGCCTCGACGAGCGCGACGCCGACACCATCCGCAGCCTCGCCGACAACCGCGAGTGGCTCTGGGTGATCGGCAATCACGATCCCGAACCGCCGGCCGACCTGGGCGGCGAGATTGTCCACACGCTGAAGCTCGGCCCGCTCACCTTCCGCCACGCGCCGATGACCGACGCCGGGCCCGGGGAGGTCGCCGGCCACCTGCACCCGAAGGCCGCCGTGAAGGTGAAGGGCCGCCGCTTCGTGCGCCGGTGCTTTGCCGCCAGCGAGACCCGCGTCGTGCTGCCGGCCTTCGGCGCCTATACCGGCGGGCTGGACGTGCTGGACGGCGCCTTCGCACCGCTCTTTGCCGCCGGCCTGGAGGCCCATATGCTGGGCCGCGACAAGGTCCACAGATTCCCCGGCGACCGGCTGGTGCGGATCTAGGGTCTAGCGCTACGCGGGTCGAACCGGCCCGCTCATTCAATCTGTCCAACCTGGGGAGGAACACCAACATGCTGCTCGACGTCCGCACCTACCGCTGCAAGCCCGGCATGATCAAGAAGCACCTGGAGCTGTACGAGAAGTACGGCAAGGCACCGCAGTCCAAGCATCTGGGCATGCCGGTGGCCTACATGACCGGCGAGACCGGCAACCCGAACGAATACGTGCACATCTGGATGTACGAGGACGCCGGCGACCGGGCAAAGAAGCGCGCCGCCATGCAGGCCGACCCGGACTGGATCAAGTACACCCAGGAGAGCGCCGCGCTCGGCGCGCTGGAGTCGCAGGAGAACAAGCTGATGATCCCGGTCGGCTTCTACCCCGAGCCGAAGAACTGAACGGCCCCACCTACATTCGAATACTGAAAATAAGCACTTGTTGACCATCCCGAGCTTGTCCGGTGAAATGCCGGCAAACTCGGGATGGGTCCCATGTTCAATCTAACAGTCCCCGGCAACTCGATCGTCTTCACGGGACTTGGCTACGGCGCCCGGCTTGGCAGCGGCGTTGTTTCCGGCGCAGGGGACATCAACGGCGATGGCATCGCCGATCTGTTGCTGAACGCCGAGGACAGTGGCCAAGGCTCGGTTTTCGTTGTTTTTGGCCGCACCACGCCGTTCGACGTCGACCTCGAGAATCTCGGTGACGACGGCTTCGTCATTACCTCGACCACGAGCCATCACCTCGGCAGAGCCAGCGCCATCGTCGGCGATGTGAATGGCGACGGCTTCGACGATATCGCGGTCGGCCAGATGCGACTTGGCGATGACCTCACCGGCAAAGTCCGCGTCATCTTCGGCTCGGCAGACCTCCCGCCCACGATCGACGTCGACAACCTTGGCGACGGCGGCTTCACAATTCCGGGACCTGCCGGTTCGTGGCTCACGGGACTTCGCGTCTTCGGCACCGGCGACGTCGACGGCGATGGGACCGATGATTTCGCATTCAGCGCGGGGGGCATCGACGATGTTCTCGGAGTCGGCGCTACTTTTGTCTACCGGGGCGGCAATACCAACGCGCCCGATCCACACGCCCACGTCAGTCATCTCGCCGGCACCGCGACGAACGGTGTTGCCGGCTACAGCATCGCGGTGGGCGATGTCGATGGGGATGGTGAGGAAGAGTTTCTCGTTGGCGGCAATGCGTTTTATGGCGGCGTCGGCATCGTACAGGCTGGCGGTTCTTTTCCTGGCACCAACCTCTCGCTGCCGACCGACGCATCGGGGAGGATCCTGAACGGCAACGCCATCGGCTCGAGCGCTTCCAGGCTCGCCGTCGACGATTTCAACGGTGACGGGATCGACGACATTGTTGTCGGTTCGCCGAACATCGGGTTCAGGAACAAAGGCGGGTTCTCGGTAATCTTCGGCCAGGACCTGGACGGATTGAGCCTCATGGCGGATGTCCGCAGCGCCTTCACGGTCGGCCGTGAGGATGATGGCTTCATCGGGAGCACGGTTGCCGCGCTTGGCGGCGACTTCAACGGCGACGGCTTCAACGACTTCGTCGTTGGTGGACAACGCGGCGAAGCTTTCCTGATCTTCGGCGGACCAACGCTGAATGGCGATCTCGGCGACTTGGACTCGCTCGACCCCTCCGTCGGCCTGAAGATCATCGGCCCTGACCCCGAGAACGCGCCCCTGATCAGCGTGTTCGCTCCTGGTGACGTGAACGGCGACGGGCTGGCCGATATCGGAATAGGGTCGAGCTGGGCGCACGTCTACAGCGGACAAGTCGACCTGATCCTCGGATCGGTGCTGGAGGCTCCCGCCAGCAACGACGACAACGTTGCCGGCGGCGACGACGGCGAACTGCTCGACGCTGGAGCCGGTGACGACACGGTGTTCGGGCAGGGCGGAGACGACATACTGGAAGGTGGCGGCGGCATCGACGTGCTCGCCGGCGGCGACGAGAACGACTCGATCTACGGCGGCGTTGGCAACGACCGCGGCTGGGGCCAGGGCGGTGATGACCTGTTGCGTGGCGGCGATGGCGACGACTGGTTGGCTGGCAACCGGGGCAACGATTACGTGTTCGGCGATGCGGGCGAGGACACGCTGCGCGGCCAACCCGGTGACGACGATCTTAGAGGTGGCGACGACGCCGATCTCGCATTCGGCGGGGCCGATAGCGACACGATTCAGGGGGAAGACGGTGACGACACACTGAACGGCAACTCCGGCTTCGATGTCATCGCCGGCGGTGACGGCAACGATCTGTTGCGCGGCCAGGGGGGCCGCGATCTGATCGACGGCGGCGCCGGCGACGACAGCCTTCTGGGTATGTTCGGTTTCGATACGCTGATCGGAGACTGGGGCAACGACACACTGGTCGGCGGGCCTGCAAACGACATGCTCACCGGCGGCAGCGAAGCGGACGTCTTCGTCTTTGCCGCAGGGCACGGCGACGACACAATCACCGACTTCGATGTCGGGTTCGACCTCTTGTCGCTAGCTGGCCTGACCTTCGCCGACCTGTCGATCGTCGACACACCCGATGGCGCCCGCCTGACCATCACCGCCGAAGGCGACGCATCTTCGCTTTCGATCCTGCTTGCGGGGCTCGAAAGCGAAGATGTCAACGTCGAGCTGTTTGCAACGGGCTAACCAGCACCACTTAGGCCGCGAAGGCGTCGATCATGTCGGCGTGGGCCCGGGCGATGGTTTCCGGGTCCAGGCCGGCGGTCACGCATCGCAACACCACCAGGTCGACCAGGCCATCGAAGGCCGCGAGCTGCCGCCTCACATCGTCCGGTGTGCCGGCCAGCGCCACGGCGCACACCATCTCGTCGCTCACGGCCGCGGCCGCCGCCGCAAGATCGCCATCCGCCAGCGCGGCGCGCACCCGCCGCTTCTCGTCCGCGAAACCGGCGGGATCCAGCACGACATCGAAATACGGCAGCGACGCGTAGAAGGCGACCGTCGCCCGCGCCTGGTCCAGCGCCCGCGAGCGATCCGCATGCACCGAACAGACCTTCAGCGTCGCGACCTCGAACGGTCGGTCAGGGTCGCTCGACCGCGCGCGCCCTGCCGCCAGGTTGGGCCCAACGACGTCGCGGAAGTAGGCCGGCGTGTTCAGCACGTTGCCCAGCAAGCCGTCGCCGATCTCGCCCGCCAGCCGCAGCATCTGCGGTCCGACGGCCGCCAGGTAGATCGGCACGGACGGAAACGGCGCCGGCATGAAACGCATGTAGCCGCGCACGTCGACCAGCTCGCCGGCATGGTCCACCGGCTCGCCGGGTCGCGCCGTCCACATGGCCCGGATCGCACCGACATACTCGCGCATGCGGCGAACGGGACGGTCGACGTTGAGCCCATGCCAGGCCTCGTTCCAGGCCGGCGGCGCGGTGCCAAGGCCAAGGACGAAATTGCCATCGGTGAGTTCGGCCATCGCCATCGCGGCAGTCTCGACATGCATCGGCGTTCGGGCATAGGTCGGCCCGTCCCCAGCCGCAGCCGACAGCCGGTCCCGGCCAGCGCCTCCAGCGGCACGAAGGCCTCGCGGCTCAGCTCCGAGCTCCAGACGCTATCCGCACCGGCATCGGCCGCCCGCGCGGCAAGGCGCAGCAGATCGGCCATCGACAGGCAGTCGCCGGTGAAAAGCAACCCCCACTTGATCGTCGTCGACTGGGCCATTGGCCGCCCTCACGTTCCAGTGCGACGTCGAGCATGCCGCCACGATCACGGGGCGACAATGCCTCGAGAGGGTCGACTACACTCAGAACAGGTCGACGCTGACCCGGAAGTGGATGCCGTAGTCCTGGCGGTCGGAATTCTCCGGCCGCGGCACCTCGTGCAGCCGGTGCGCGACATAGAGGCTGCCGCGCACGTGCCGCGCCGGCGCCCAGCGCACGCCAAGGCCGACGCTCGACAGGTGGTGCGGACGGTTATCGGCGGCCCCGACATCCCAGGACCGGCCGAAGTCGATGAACGGCGCCAGCTCGACCTGGCCGTCGCCCGGCTCGCTGCTGAGCCCCGGAACGGCCGCCTGCCACACAGGAACCCGCATCTCGCCCGACAGCACCATCCCGTTGTCCCGCACCAGCAGGTTTTCGCGGTAGCCGCGCACGGTGCCGGCGCCGCCGATGGCGAACTTCTCCAGCGACAGCAGACGGTCCGGCGTGAACTGCGCGTCGACCCGGCCGACGAAGCTGACACCGGTCAGCCAGTCGGTGCGGCGCACGTACTGACCCTGGATCAGCAGCGCGGTGAAATCGGAGTCGGGAAACCCGTTACCGGTGTTCTCCGTCGCGCCGAGCACCTCCATGCCCTGGCTGCCGGTCAGGCGCAGGGCGATCACCTGGTCCTGGCTGCGGTCCAGCCAATCGACGATGAAGCGCGCCACCGAGACCCGGCTGACGCCATCCTGCGGGCCGTCGGCGAAGCTGAACCGCCGGCCGAGCAACTCCGTGGTCGCCTCGCGCCGGGCGAACACCAGATGCGCCGTCAGCTCCTTGCCGATGTCGCGGTAGAGCGGCTGGCTGACGCGCAGCTCGATCTCCGATGACTCGCTCTGCACGTCGAGCAGGTTGAACGGCTCGTCGACGACTTCCGATTCGGAGAACTGCGCGCGCACGCCGATGCGCGTGTCGGTGGCGGTGAACGGGAAGCTGAAGCCGACCGAACGGTTCCTGGACCTCGCGCTGTTCGTCGCGTTCTTCCCGCGGCTCGTCGCCGGCCCCATCGTGATGGCGAAGGAGCTGCTGCCGCAGTTCCAAGAGCGTCCGAAGTGGGTCGACGTGCCCGTGCGCTGGGCGCTCGTCCTGTTCTTCGTCGGCTACATCAAGAAGTCCTGCCTGTCGGACTCGGTCGCGCCCTACGTCAACGTCGCCTACGGCGCGACGGACCTGATCGGCACGTGGGACGCGTGGCTGGCGGCGCTCGCCTTCAGCAGCCAGGTCTACTTCGACTTCTCGGGCTACACCGACATGGCGATCGCGTGCGCCGCGCTGCTTGGCTACAAGCTGCCGCGTAACTTCGCGTTCCCCTACCTGTCGACGAACTTCACCGACGTCTGGTCGCGCTGGCACATCACGCTGACGCGCTGGTTCCGCGAGTACCTGTACATCCCGCTGGGCGGTAGCCGGAAGGGAGAGCGACGCACGCTGGTGAACATCTTCATCA
>CAZVLI010000198.1:6847-7159 GCA_964627965.1 uncultured Rhodospirillales bacterium | reverse complement strand
GAGCGCGGCCTGATCGAGCCCGGGAGCCGCGTGAACCCGGCCGGCAACACGCTGGTGCTCGTCGCGCCGAAGGGCGACCGCGGCGCGGCGACGACCATCGACGCCGACCTCGCCGGTCTGCTCGGCAAGGAAGGCCGGCTGGCGCTTGGCGATCCCGAACATGTCCCCGCCGGCGTCTACGCCGTCCAGGCGCTGCGCAAGCTGGGCCAGTGGGAGAAGCTGGCACGTCGACTGGCGCCGGCCGACAACGTGCGCGGCGCGCTTGCGCTGGTGGCACGCGGCGAGGCACCGCTCGGCATCGTCTACGCCACC
>CAZVLI010000198.1:0-6818 GCA_964627965.1 uncultured Rhodospirillales bacterium | reverse complement strand
ACCTTCCCGGCCGACAGCCACCCGCCGATCACGTACCCCTGCGCTCTCGTGAAGGACGGGGCCGATGACGCGGCGCGCGCCTTCCTGCGCTTCTTGACCGGGCCGGAGGCGGCGGCGATCTTCACGCGCTTCGGGTTCCGGACGGACCGGCGGGAGTAGGCGATGCTGAGCGAGGCGGAAGTCGAGGCGCTGCTGCTCAGCCTGCGCGTGGCCGGCGTCGCCGTCCTGTTCGCGCTGCCGTTCGCCGTCGCCGTCGCCCTGCTGCTCGCCCGAGCGCGCTTCCCCGGCAAGATCGTCGTCGACGGCCTGGTGCACCTGCCGCTGGTCCTGCCGCCGGTGGTGATGGGCTACCTGCTCCTGATTACGCTCGGCACCAAGGCCCCGCTCGGCGCCTGGCTGCTCGACACCTTCGGCATCCGCTTCGTGTTCTCCTGGACCGGCGCGGCGCTCGCGGCCGCCGTCGTCACCTTCCCGTTCCAGGTCCGCGCCATCCGCCTCGCCATCGAGGCCATCGACCCCGGCCTGGCCCACGCGGCCGAGACGCTCGGCGCCGGCCCGCTGGACCGCTTCTTCTCGCTCACGCTGCCGCTCGCGCTGCCCGGCATCGTCGCCGGGGCGATCACTGCCTTCGCCGCCGCGCTGGGCGAGTTCGGCGCGATCATCACCTTCGTTTCCAACATTCCCGCCGAGACGCGAACGCTGCCGCTGGCCATCTACACGGCCATCCAGAGCCCGGGCGGCGAAGTCGCGGCCGCCAGACTGGCGGGCCTGTCGATCGCCCTGGCACTGGCCGGGCTGGCGCTGGCGGAACTCGCGGCGCGGCGCGTGCGCGGCATGCAGGGCCGCTAGATGCTGTCGGTCCAGGTCCGTCATGACTTCCCCGGCTTCTCGCTGGACGCCGCCTTCGACGTCGACCGGCGCGGCATCGTCGCCCTGTTCGGCCCGTCCGGCGCCGGCAAGTCGTCCATCGTCAACGCCATCGCCGGCCTGATGCGGCCGCGCGAAGGCCGCATCCGCATCGACGATGCGATACTGCTGGACACCGACACCGGCGTGAACGTGCCGACGCGAAGCCGGCGCATCGGCTATGTCTTTCAGGATTCCCGGCTGTTCCCGCACCTGTCAGTCGCGGGCAACCTGGCCTACGGCGCCAAGCGCGCGCCCGAACCGCCATCCCCGGCCGAGCATGACAGCATTGTCGCCCTGCTGGGCATCGGACACCTCGCCGGCCGCAGACCGGCGACGCTATCCGGCGGCGAACGGCAGCGCGTGGCGCTTGGTCGCGCCCTGCTCAGCCGGCCACGGCTACTACTACTGGACGAACCACTGGCCGCGCTGGATCAGGCACGCAAGGCCGAGATCCTGCCCTACCTGGAACAACTGCGCGGCACCCTCCCCATCGTCTACGTGAGCCACTCGGTAGAGGAAGTCACGCGGCTAGCCGACGAGATCGTGGTGCTGAACGCTGGTCGCGTCGCGGCGCAGGGCAGCGTCTTCGACATCACCTCCCGCCTCGACCTGTTCCCGCTCACAGGCCGCTTCGAAGCCGGCGCCGTGATCGAAGGCCGGATCGCCAGCCAGGCCGAGACCGATCACCTGACCGAGGTGACGCTCGACGGCGGGCGACTCTGGGTGCCGCGCCTCGACGCCGAGGTCGGCGCCACGGTCCGCATCCGGATTCGGGCACGAGACGTGATGCTGGCGATCAGCGAACCGGACGGGATCAGCGCCAACAACGTCCTGGCCGGCGAAGTCGCGGATATCCGCGAGGACGAGGGCGCCTATCTCGACGTGCTGGTGGCGTGCGGCAACGACCGTCTGATTGCCCGCATTACCCACCGCTCGCTGCACCGGCTCGGGCTGCAACCCGGCCAGAAGGTTCACGCCGTGATCAAGTCGGTCACGGTCGACCGCCACTCAGCCACCGTCGCCTGAGAGCAACTTCTCCAGCGCCGCCAGTTCCGCCGCGCCACCGGCCTGCGCGCTGGCCAGCAGCCGGTCGTACTGCGCCACGATGCGCTGCCCCAGTTCGGTCAGCGCCGCGCCGCCCCGGTCGGCGCCGCCGACGCGCGTCTCCACCACCGCCGCGTCGGCGGTCTCGTTGAGTTGTCCGACCAGATCCCAGGCGCGCTTGTACGACATGCCCAGCGTGCGCGCCGCCGCCGCGATCGACGCCTCCGCCTCGATGGCGCGCAGCAAAGCGATCTTCCCCGGCCCGATCTGCCCTCGCGCGCCGAAATCGACCTTCACCCAAAGGCGCGGATCGGTGGAGCCGTCGTCGCGGGAACGCAACCGTCGCCCCCGCTAGAACCAGTTCGCCTTGTCGACCACGTTCATCAGCGGCTCGCCAGCGGCGAAGCGACGACAGTTCTCCAGAACGATGGCCTCGCGCTTGTGCTGGTAGTGCGTGCCGAAGATCGCGACATGCGGCGTGATCAGGACATTCGGCATGCCCCAGAGTGGGTGGTCGGCGGGCAAAGGCTCGGGCGCCACCACGTCGAGCCCGGCCCCGCCGAGATGGCCTGAGCGCAGCGCCGCGACCAGCGCGTCGGTCTCCACGCAGGCGCCCCGGCCGATGTTGATGAAGATGCTGCCGGGCTTCATCGCCGCGAAGCGCTCGGCATTGAACATGTTCAACGTCTGCGGCGACTCCGGCACCGTCAGGATGACGAAGTCCGCCTCGGCCAGCTTCTCGTCCAGCCGCTCGGTCGCGACCAGTTCAGCCATGCCCTCCGGTGCGGTGGTTTCGCGCGGATCGACGCCGACGACGTGCATGCCGAAGGCGGCGCAGCGTCGCGCCGTCTCCGCGCCGGCACCGCCGACCCCGACGATCAGCGCCGTCATGCCGCCCAGTTCCATCATCCCCGGCCCGCGCTTCCAAAGGCGCTCGCGCTGCTGCGGTAGGTAGTGCTCGAACCGCTGCGCGAAGGCGAGCAACAGGCCCATGATGTGTTGCGATAGACTCTCGTTGTAGATGCCGCGCAGGTTGGTGACGACGGCGGGATGTGCGACCAGCTCGGGATAGAACCAGTCGCCGCCGAGACCGGCGCGCGCCGCCGCGATCCAGCGCAGCTTCGTCGCCCGGGCAAGCAACTCGGGCGGCACCGTTCCGTACGCCGCGTCGGCATCGACGATGGCGTCCATCGCCGCGCTTGCGTCGTCGAACGCCTCGACATCGATGCCTGGCACCGCCGCGCGGATCTTGTCCGGCCAGTCGGCCGGCAGATCCGGCGGCAGCAGGACCATCTTGAAGCTCAAGCGCGTCGCTCCTCGTACGTTCAGTCGCGCGGCAACTGGTGCTTGGTGACCTTGCCGGTGGCGTTGTGCGGCAGTTCGTCGAGGAAGCGCACCGACTTCGGCACCTTGTAGCCAGCGAGGTTCTCGCGGCAGTGCTCGATCACCGCCGGCTCGGTCAGGTTGGCGCCGTCCAGCCGCACCACGAAGGCACGGCCGACCTCGCCCCACTTCTCGTCCGGAACGCCGATCACGGCGCACTCCGCGACACCGTTGAGGCGAAAGATCGCGTTCTCGACCTCGGCCGGATAGACGTTCTCGCCACCGGAGATGAACATGTCCTTCCAGCGGTCGACGATGAAGATGAAGCCCTCGTCGTCCCGCTGGGTCGCGTCGCCGGTCCTGAACCAGCCGTCGACGAAGCTGGTCTCGTTGGCTTCCGGCCGGTTCCAGTAGCCCGGCGTCACCGTCGGCCCCTTGATCAGCAGCTCGCCGACCTCGCCCGGGGCCACGTCGTTGCCGTCGGCGTCGACGATGCGGATCTCCGTGTGCATCACCTGGCGGCCGGACGATCCGATCTTGTCCAGCGCGCGGTCCTGGCTCAGCAGCGTGCCGATGGAGTGCGTCTCGGTCATGCCCCAGCCCTGCTGGAATCGCAGGCCCCGGTCGGCATACACCTGCAGCAACGACAGCGGCGCCGATGCCCCACCAACCCCGACGCTGACGAGGTGGTCGAAGCGCGCCGTCTCGAACGCCGGCAGCTGGCTCATGAAAAGGAAGTTCGTCGGCACGCCGAAGCTGTGCGTGATGCCCTTCGCCGGGTCGGCCAGCAGGTCCAGGCAAAGCTCCGGATCGAACTGCCGCATGACGATGTTGCAGGCGCCGATGTGGAACACGGCGGAACCGTACAGGCACATCCCGCCGACGTGAAACTGCGGCAGCAGCACCAGGTGGCGCGAGGTCCGCGTCAGCGACGTCAACATCGCCGCGTTGATCGCGTTGAACAGATGTCCGCGATAGGTCAGCCGCGCCCCCTTCGGCCGGCCGGTCGTGCCCGAGGTGTAGAGCAGCATCCAGGTGTCGCCGAGCACGCGCGGCACCGGTCGCGCGGCCAAGCCGGCGGCGATGGCGCTCTCGTAATCGCTCGGCTCGCCCTCTCCCTTCGCCATCAGGCGGGGCACGCCGCAATGCTCGGCAAGCGCATGCGCCTGCTCGGCGAAGTCATGCGAATGGACCAGCAGCTTCGGACCGGCGTCGTTGACGATGAACTCCAGCTCGGGCACCGCCAGCCGCCAGTTCAGCGCCAGCAGGATGGCGCCGATCCGCTGTACCGCGAACATCAGCTCGAAGTAGTCGGTGGAGTTGTAGGCCAGGATCGCCACGCGGTCGTCCGGCTCCACGCCGGCTTCGCGTTGAAGCCAGCCGGCCAGCCGGTCGACCCGCGCGTTCATCTCCACATAGGTGAAGGTACGGCCGCTGGCGAGGTCCTCCTGCGCCGGGCTGTCCGGCGCATAGGCCGCGTGGAACGCGATCCAATCGTACTGCGGCGTCTGCATGAGGCTCCCCGTCGTTTCTTCTCCTGCCATGATAGCCCGTTGTATGCTGCCAGCCATGAGCCTCTACTACCTGCAAAAGCTGCTCTACGAGCTGAACCGCGATCCGCGCACCCGCGCCCGCTTCGAGGCCGACCGCGAGGATGTGCTGGCCGACTACGATCTGACCGACGAGGAACGCGAGGCGGTGCTGAAGCCGGACATCGGCGTGCTCTACATCCTCGGCGTGAATGGCCAGATCCTGATGCATTACGCCGCGCAATGCGGCTACGCCTGGAACGAGTATCTCGATGCCATGCGCGACGCGCTGAAGGAACACGGCCAGGTGCGCGCCGGCATCTATGCATTCGTGAGGGACTGACGATGCCGATGGTCTTCGTTGGCGCCTGCAGCCACGCGCCCGGCATGACCGCGCGGGCCGACATGGCCGAGGCGGCCGACCGCGAGCAGGTCTACGCGGCCTTCGCGCGCATGCGCCAGGCACTGATCGACGCGAAGCCAGACGCGCTGGTCGTCGTCGGCGCCGAGCACTTCGCCAACTTCTTCATGAACAACATGCCGGCCTTCGCCATCGGCATGGCGGACAAGTACGAAGGCCCGATCGAGAATCCCGACTGGCTCGGCATCCAGCCACACGACGTGCCGGGCAACCGCGACCTGTCGCAGCGGCTGATCCGCGAGGTGATGCAGGACGTCGACGTCGCCTATGCCGAGGAGTGGAAGTTCGACCACGGCATCATGGTGCCGCTGCATTTCCTGACGCCGGACTACGACCTCGACATCATCCCGGCGAACATCAACTGCCAGGGCCCGCCGCTGACCCCGCTGCATCGCGCCTACGCCTTTGGCCAGGCGCTGCGCCGGGCGGCCGACGCGGTGCCGGAGCGCATCGCGCTGATCGGTACCGGCGGCATCTCGCATTGGCCGGCGACGCCGAACAGCGGCAAGATCAACGCCGTCTGGGACGCGGAGTTCATGGATCGCTGGGTCGCCAACGACCGCGACGCGCTGCTGAGCTACACCGACGAGCAGACCTACCGCGACGGCGGCCAGGGCGGCTTCGAGATCCGCACCTTCGTCGCCGCCGCCGGCGCCGCCGAGGGCGCCAAGGGCGAGGTCTGGTGCTGCCATCCCGTGCCGATCTTCGCGGTGAGCTGCACCGTCGCGGTGATGAACCTTTAGAGCGCCCGCCTCCGCGCTAGCAGGCGTAGTAGACAGTGAAGTACCAGCGCCGATTGCTGTAGTTCGAGTAGATGCCGCCCTGACCGTAGACCGGACCGGTGGCATAGCCACGCGCCCGCGCTTCGCGCAGGCCCCGGTAGGCCTGGTTCTGGGTGTAGAACGGCCCGACGGCCTGCGAGCAACTGCGCACCTGCGAGACTTTCGCGGGCGCCGGCACCGCCGACAACGTCAGCAGCCCGACACCGATCACGGAGGCGACCAACGCACCGCCGACGATGTTCGAGATCTTCATCTCCAGCTCCAAGGTTATGGTTAACGTAACCTGAAGCTGGCGTCGGAACGGGTGAAAGCGAGTGACCGGCGCTACACGGGCAATCGTTGCCCGATCGCGGTCATGCGTGGGCCAAGCCCTCGATTGCCTTCACCACCTCGCGCAGGCCGCGGTTCAGAGGCTTGTCGCGGCGAAGGAGCATGGCCCACTGCCGCGTCAAGCGCGGTTGCAGCGGCCGGATCGCCAGGTCGGGCCGCTCGCCCCGCCCGGTCACGGCCATGCGCGGCAGCAGCCCGCAGCCCAGCCCGGCCGCGATGAGTTCCTTCATCGCGCCGACGCTGCCGAGTTCCATTTCCGGCTTCGGCACCACGCCGGCACGCTCGAACCAGGCATCCTGCAACCGGCGCGTCGCGCTGGACGGTTCGTAGAGGATCAGCGGCCGCTCGGCCAGCGACGCAGGCCCGATCCGCGCCGGCGGCGCCGGTCCGTCGGCCGCAAACACCGCGACGAACTCGTCGTCGTAGACCTTGGTCACGTCGAAAGCCCGGCCAGAGACAGGCATCGTCACCAGCGCCAGA
>CAZVLI010000197.1:0-7183 GCA_964627965.1 uncultured Rhodospirillales bacterium | reverse complement strand
TACACTCTTTTCCGACCGCTTTAGCCTTGGGTCCTTGGTGATGCGCGGCGCGCCGAACGACTTGTCCAGCACCACGTTGCGGCCCTTCGGGCCCAGGGTCACCTTCACGGCGTTCGCCAGGATGTCGACACCCTTCAACATCCGGTTGCGGGCATCGGTATCGAATTTTACGTCTTTCGCGGCCATCTCTATCTCCTAGTGTCTCGTTGACCTGTGCGGATCGGCGGGGCGGGCGGCTCAGGCGGCCTTCCGCTTGCCCTTCTTCGCCGCCGGCTTCGCGGCCGCCGGCTCGATCACGGCCATCAGGTCGGCCTCTTTCATGATCAGCAGGTCCTCCCCACCGAGCTTCACCTCGGTGCCGGACCACTTGCCGAACAGGACCCGGTCGCCGGCCTTGACCGCGACCGGCACGATGTCGCCCTTCTCGTTGCGCGCGCCCGGGCCGACCGAGACGATCTCGCCTTCCATCGGCTTTTCCTGCGCGGTATCCGGAATGATCACGCCGCCGGCGCTTTTCTGCTCGCCGTCCATGCGGCGCACGACAACGCGGTCGTGCAATGGCCGAAACGCCATGTTGGAAACTCCCGTATCGCTGGTGTGTCTAGTCTGGTTCGTGCAGTGGTTTCGCGGTCGATGCGACGGCGCCAGGGCGCCGGTTAGCACTCTCCGTCAATGAGTGCCAGACACCTAATCGGCGTGTTGGCGAGTGTCAAGCCTCGCCGGCGATTCCAGTGCGATTCAGCCCGATTCAGGAGTCGTTTTGCTCTTTCGGCACCGTCACGGTGTCCAGATCGGCGCTGAAGTCCTTCGACTTGTACTCCGGCAGGCGGTAGGCCCAACCGCCGAAGCGCTCGTTGATCTTGCGCACCTCTTCCGCCGCGCCTTCCGGATCGAGCAGGATCTCGCGTTCCTTCTCCGGCAGGTTCTCGGCGATCGAGGCGGCCGGGTCGTGGCTCGCCGCGAAGGTTGCCCACCAGGCGCCCTTCTCGCGCTCGACCATGTCGACATTGATGATCACGCCATCGAAGGTGCGGAAGACGACCTTGCGGCCGTCCGCGAAGTCGATGTCGGCGGCCTTGCCGGCATCCTCGAACGACATGAAGCCCAGCGACGAGCCCAGCGCGTTGCCGACCGAGCTATGGCGCGGCTTGCGCCCATCCGGCACCGTCAGCAGCTTGAAGTCGGAGGTCGAGGGCAGGTCGCGCTCGACGATGACCTCCTCGCCCTTCTGGTTGATCGCCGTGACCTGATACATGCGCTTGCGCGGGATCGTCGGCGTCTTCGGGTCGAGCCAGGCGGTACCGGTCTCGAACACCTCGATCCGGCCGCTGGCGAGCCAACTCTGCGCCTCGTCCGGCTTGCGCACGTAGTACCAGCCTTCGCGCGCCGTCGTCGGCACCGATTTCAGCTTGCCGACGATGACCTCGGCGATCGGCTTGTCGTCGGCACCGATCAGGCGCAGCAGGTTGCCTTCGCCGTCGCCAGCCTCGCTGTCCGGCGTCGGCGCGGTCACGCGCAGCTTGCCGTAGCGGTCCGGCGCCGCGGTCCGCGCCTCCAGCGGACGCAGCGACGACATGCCGACGACGGCCTGCTTCACCGTCTCGAACTGCACCGGATAGCCGGCCTCCGACGGCCGCGTCCACGCACCGCCGTCGTGGCGCACCACGGTGAAGGTCTCGGTCGGCGTCACCACCTCGACCTTGGCGACGTCATTGACCCGCGACTCCAGGTCGGGGAACAGCTTGCCGGACGGTTTCGCCAGCGTCTGGCTCGCCTGCCGGTCGATCACCACCCAGGCGGCCAGCGCCACCGCCAGGGCCGTCACCACGGCCAGGATCGGCAATCCCTGCTTCGAACGCATCGCCTTCGCCTCCCGCCTAACCCTGGGCCCGCCGCCGGCGGCGCTGGTAGCGCGCGAACGCCAGCACCAGCGCGACCACGGCCACGACCGCCGGGATTCCGGCGATATTCACCGCCTTCACCTGGGTTTCGAGCGCCTCGATGTCCTTGTTCAGGCTGCGCTGCACGTCACGCAACTGGCGCCGGGTGTTCAGCACCTCTTCCTGCGCCTTGGCAATCTCTTCCTGTTGCTGCTCGCTGAGCAACGCGCCGCCCTCGCCGGCGGCCTTGCCGCGCAACTCGACGATCCGCTTCTGGCTCTCTTCCAGCTTTGCCGTCAGGTCGCGCTCCTCGGCGAGGAAGCGCTGCTCGGCATCGCGGCGCAGCCCCTCCACGACCTCGAACGGCCGGGTCGACTTGCCGCGACTGCGCAGGCTGATGAGGTCCTTGGAGCCGGCCAGGTTGTCCAGCGCATTGATCAGGAAGTCGCCGTTCGAGGTGGTCGGCACCAGCACCCGCTCGCCGAAGAACTCCTGCGCCTGGACCCAGAACTGGTCGAACAGATTGTCGGACTCGCCAACGACGATCACGTTGATCGAGCCATCCGAGGCCGCCAGATGAGAATCCGGCACCGGCGGCTTCTCCGGCGCCTTCTTCTCCTCAGCCTTCTTGTCGTTCCCGCCCGGCAGGCCGTGGCCAACCTCGGGCGCCGGTTCCGCCAGCGGCCCGTCCGGGAACGCGCTCTTCGCCGACCCGGTCAGCCGCGCGGCCAGCACGTGCGCCTTGTCCTCCGGCTTGAACTTCTCCAGCAACCTCACCGGGCTGGCGCCGTAGACCAGCTCCTCCGCCTTGAACAGCATGGTCTGGTTGGTCGTGGCGATGAGCGGCGTAAAGGTCGTGCCGGCGCCTTCCACGGCCGTCATCGGCGCAGCCGACGCGAACATCATCGGCCCAAGGTCGGCCATCAGCACGTCGTCGCGGTTGTAGTTCGCAGGTCCCAGCTCCAGCCACGGCAGGTAGCGCACCAGCCGCGGATTGCCCGGCGTGCCGCCATTGACCTGCTGCGCCAGCGCCAGATCGCCGACCACGCTGTCGTCGTCGACCTTCACGCCCCAGGCCGACAGCAGGGTGTCGAGCTCCGAGCGGGGAGGTGCGGCCTGCGCGCCGCGCTGCTGCGCCGATTGCCGGAAGGCGACGCCGACCTCGGACACCGGATCGACGTAGACGATGAGCTTGCCGCCACGCATCACGTACTGGTCGATGGCGTACAGCATCTTGTTGGAATATTTCGTCGGGTGAATGATCACCAGGACGTCGAGATTGTCCGGCAGTTCGCCGTCGGCATCGTTGACCGTCCGCAGCGTGAACTCGCCACGCACGGTGTCGACAATCGCCCAGGGCTGCGGTCCGGTGCCGGCCAGCCGCTGCATCGGCGGCACGTCGGCGTTCATCTGGTGCCCGGTCAGCAGGCCGACCACCGGCCGCTTCGGATCCGACAGCGCGTACATCAGCTTGGTCAGGTCGTACTCCAGGAACGGCTCCTTCTCCTGCTGGAAGAAGGGGATCGTCTCCTGGTCGTCGACCATGTTGGTGCCGACGAGGCCGAAATAGAGATTCTCGCCGGCACCGAGCGGAAATGCCTGGATGCCGGCGCGCACTGCGTCGTCCTCGGCGTCGGTGAACGGCTCCGGATCGATGGTGACCAGCCGGATCTTGCCGTCGGACGCGTTGACGTAGGTCTGCAGCATCTCGCGCACGCGATTGGCGTAGGTCTTCAGCGCCGGGATGCCGCCGGCCAGCTTCTCCGAGAAGTAGAAGCGCAGCGTGATCGGTTCCTTGACCTCGGCGATCACGTTGCGGGTGCCTTCCGACAGCGTGAACAGCTTGTTCTCGGTCAGGTCCACCCGGGCGCTGTTCAGCCCCACCAGCGAGGCCACGTTCAGCGCCACGAAAAGGATCACCGCCAGGATCAGGCCGAGCGGCGAGAGCAATCCGCGATCCATTCCCCCGTCCTCCTCAGCCAGCCTTGCGCGCTTCGACCACGATCAGCGTCGCGTACAGCCACAGCCCGATCATGGTCACGAAGTAGACGAGGTCGCGCACGTCGATGACGCCCTCGGTGATCGACTGGAACCGGGTCAGGAAACTGAACGAGGCGATCGCCTCCAGCGCCACCGTCGGTGCCCAGCCGGTGAAGAAGTCGAGCACGATCGGCGCGCCGGATACGGTCAGCAGGAAGCTCACCACCACGGCAACGACGAACGCGATGACCTGGTTCTTGGTCGCCGCCGAGATGCAGCCACCGATCGCCAGATAGCCGCCGGCCAGCAGCAGGCTGCCGATGTAGCTCGCCACGATCACGCCATGGTCCGGCGAGCCGAGGTAACCGACCGTGATCCACATCGGGAAGGTCAGCGCCAGCGCGATGGCGCAGAACGCCCACGCCGCCAGGAACTTACCGACCACCGTCGCCCACAACGGCATCGGCAGGGTCAGCAGCAGCTCGATGGACCCCTGCCGGCGCTCCTCGGCCCACAGCCGCATCGAGATCGCCGGCACCAGGAACAGGTACAGCCACGGGTGGAACATGAAGAACGGCCGCAGGTCGGCCTGCGCCCGCACGAAGAAGTTCCCGAGGTAGAAGGTGAAGATGCCGGTGAGGAACAGGAAGATGACGATGAAGATGTAGGCCAGCGGGGTGTTGAAGTAGCCCGCCAGCTCGCGCTTCATGACGACGAGAGCACCGCGCATCAGGCCGCCTCCACATCGTTGCCGCGCGTGAGCGTGCGGAACACCTCGTCCAGCCGGCCGGGATCGACGCTCAATCGGTCGACGCTCCAGCCCTGCGCGCGCACGTGGTCGGACACCTCGGCCACGATCGAGACGCCGCCCTTCGGATAGAGCCGGTAGACGCCGACCTCGACGATCTCCACGCGCTCAACGCTGGCCAGGCCACCGAGCGCCGCTTCCGCGTCCGGATGCCCGGTCGCCAGCGTCACCGCGTTGTGGAACACCGAACGTCGCTCCAGCTCCGCCGGCGTGCCGTCGGCCAGGATCTTGCCCTGCGCGATGATCAGCGCCCGGCTGCACACCGCGTCCACCTCTTCCAGGATGTGGGTCGAGATCACGATCGCCTTGTCCCGCGCCATGTCCTGGATCAGCCCGCGCACCTGGTGCTTCTGGTTCGGGTCCAGGCCGTCGGTCGGCTCGTCGAGGATCAGCACGGGCGGATCGTGCAGGATCGCCTGCGCCAAGCCGACGCGGCGCTTGAAGCCCTTCGAGAGCGTCTCTATCACGTCGGCCAGCTCGATCTTGGCGACCGCGTCGGCGATCGCCTTGTCCGCCTCCGCACCGCCCAGTCCCCGAACCTGGGCGCAGAACTTCAGAAAGCTCGCCGGCGTCATGTCCGGATAGGCCGGCGCGCCCTCGGGCAAGTAGCCGATCGCCGCCTTGGCCGGGATCGGATCGTCGACGACATCGTGGTCGCAGACCCTGGCGCTGCCCGACGTCGGCGTCAGGAAGCCGGTAATCATCTTCATGGTGGTGGACTTGCCGGCGCCATTCGGGCCCAGGAAGCCGAGCACCTCGCCCTTCCCGACCTCGAAACTGACACCGTCCACCGCGGTGAACGGGCCGAACCGCTTCACCAGGTCGGTGATCTCGATCATCGCCGCCATCGTCGTCACACGCTCCCTGTGCGCCAGAAATCCGGCGCCGCCGCCTGACACGGTCTGATTTCGGTCGGGTTAGATAGTCGGAGAGCGGCCACGCATCAACCCCCCTCGCCATCGCGACCGGCGACACCGGCCTCGGCAAAGCTGGCCATGCCGACATGCGCGGCCAGCGCTGCACGCACCAGCCCGACCGCCAGCGCCGCCCCGCTGCCCTCGCCCAGGCGCATGCCGAGATCGAGCAGCGGCGCCTTGCCGAGCCGCTCCAGCAGCCGCGCATGCGCCGGTTCGGCCGAGCGGTGCGCGGCCAGCGCATGGTCCAGCGCGCCGGCCTGGATCCTCTCCAGAACAGCGGCCGCCGCCGTGCAGACATAACCGTCCAGTAGCACCGGTATGCCAAGAAGCCGTGCGGCCAGCACCGCGCCGGCCATCGCCGCGACCTCGCGTCCGCCAAGACAGGCCAGCACCTGCGCCGGATCGCCAAGAACGTCGCTGTGCCGTGCAAGTCCCGCGTTCACCGTCTCGCGCTTTCGGGCGAGGCCGGCGTCGTCGACGCCGGTGCCGGGACCGACCCACAGGGCACCGTCACCGCCGAACAGCGCGGCCGACAACGCCGCCGCGCTGGTGGTGTTGGCGATCCCCATCTCGCCGACGCACAGCAGGTCGGCATCGTCGGGCACCGCCGCCATGCCGGTATTCAGCGCCGCCACGCACTCGGCCTCGGTCAACGCCGGCGCCGCCGTGAAGTCCGCGGTCGGCCGGTCCAGGTCCAGCGCCACCACGTCCAGCTCGATGCCGTTGGTCGCGCAAAGTTGATTGATCGCCGCGCCGCCGGCTTCGAAATTGGCCACCATCTGCACGGTCACCTCGGCCGGAAAGGCGGAAACGCCGCGCGCCGCGACACCGTGGTTGCCGGCAAAGACCACCGCCCGCACCCGGTCCAGACGCGGCGGATGCCGCCCCTGCCAGGTCGCAAGCCACGAAGTCAGCTCCTCCAGTCGTCCCAAAGCACCGGCCGGCTTGGTCAGCGTCGCCTCGCGCGCCTCGGCCTCGGCATTCGCCGTCGCGTCCGGCGCCGGCAACGCGGCCAGGCGGTCGGCGAGATCGGCGAGCCGTGCCAGAGGTGGCAGGGTCAGTTGGGTTCTCCCGGGGATGTGCGCGGCCGGCCGCCGTGCTAGATCGGTCCCGTTCGCATCGCCGCGAAGGAGCCGGCCGTGTTGGATTGGAACCAGTCGTGGCGGCGTTGTTCGCATGACTTGGCCCTGGCCACAAGTTTTCTCACCGTCCTGCCGACGCCGCCGGCAACCGCCGCCGCGCCCAATCTCGCCGGCGCCGCCTACACCTTTCCCGTTGTGGGCGCGTTGCTCGGCACGCTGGCCGGCGTCGTCTATGCCACGCTGACCGGCGCCGGACTGCCCGGGCCGGTCGCCGCGGGCGTCGCCATTGTGGCCCTGGTCGGCATGACAGGCGGATTGCACGAGGATGGACTCGCGGACAGCGCCGACGCGCTGGGCGCCGGCGGCGACCGCGACAAGGCCTTCGTCATCATGCGCGACAGCCGGCTCGGCAGTTATGGCGGCCTGGCCCTGATCTGCTCCATCGGCCTGCGCTGGGCCGGCCTTGAAGTTGATCAACTCTTCGATCCGCAATTCGGCGCTTTAAGGTAAGAAAAT
>CAZVLI010000196.1:1509-7190 GCA_964627965.1 uncultured Rhodospirillales bacterium | reverse complement strand
CTCCGATGCGAGCGACCGCGTTCGCAACCTCGGCCCCGACTTGGCACGGCGAGACGGACCTCGTGCACGTCACGCTGGCCGCCGGCGGTGCAATACGCGGCGTGGTGACGGACCCCGGCGGGGCGCCGATCGAAGGCGCCCGCGTCGCGTTCGAGCCGGCTGCCCTGGTCCATGTGCTGTGCGGGATCCACGTAGGCCGCCAGCACCGGGTCGCCGAAGCCCGCGACGTCCGGTAGTGGCCGTTCCGGTGTGGAAGCGACATAGCCGCGGCGCAGGTATCGGTGGGCCACCACCCGGCCGGCATCGTCGATCAGGAACGGCACCCCGCCAACCTCGGTGCCGACGTCGTCGAGCCGCCGCGACAGCCGGTCGATGATCACCGTGGCGACCGCGACGCCGATGAACTCGCCATCAATTCGCACCGGCCGGCGCACGTTGATCAAGGTGACGTTCGCGTCCGGCGGCCGGATCACTTCGCCCCAGTAGGCGCGAGTTCGCTGCGACGCCTCGGCGAGCCCCTTGCGGACCAGCGCTTGCTCGATCTCGTTCACTTCCGCGAACTGCAGCTTGTCGCCGTCGCGTGCAATGCGGGTCACGTTGCCGATGGCATCGACATAGACCATCGCGTTCAGATTGGTCGCGCCGAGCATGACGCCGCGCAACGCCTGGCCCATGCCGTGGGTATCGTCGACGTCGATCGCCCCGCTTTCGACCTGGCGCGCAAACCCTTCGACGGCTTGCTCGGCCGGCCGCAGTTCACCGGCGATGCGCTGGTGCAGAAGCTCCAGCATCAGCGACGCCTGGTCGCGGATCAGCTCCAGCGTGTTCTGGCGCGTGCTCCACATGCCGAGCCACAGCACCAGCAACGTCGCCAGCACCACCAGTCCGCCGAAGCTGATCATCAGGCCGCTGGTGATGCGGAGCTGGAACCGCCGGGTCACCGGATCGCGCCCGTTCGGCATCGCCACGCTTGGGATTTTCTCGCTCATGCTGTTACATGACCCGGATTCAGTTCTGCGGTGCAAGACATCGGCCAGCCAGATTTCCGTCAGGTTCGGGAGCGATATCAATGCAATTCGGCATTTTCTACGAGCATCAATTGCCGCGGCCATGGGCCGAGGGTGACGAGCAACGCCTGTTCCAGGAGGCACTGGACCAGGTCGAGCTCGCCGACAAGCTGGGTATCGACTACGCCTGGGAGGTCGAACACCACTTCCTGGAAGAGTACTCGCACTCTTCCGCACCGGAAGTCTTCCTGGCCGCCTGCTCGCAGCGCACCAAGAATATTCGCCTCGGCCACGGCATCGTGCTGATGCCGCCTGGCTACAACCACCCGGCCCGCGTCGCCGAGCGCATCGCCACGCTGGACCTGGTGTCGAACGGCCGGGTCGAGTGGGGCACCGGCGAAAGCTCCGCCGCGCTGGAACTCGGTGGCTACCGCGTGACCGTGGACGAGAAGCGCCAGATGTGGCGCGAAGCCACCGAGCAGGCCGCGAACATGATGGTCATGGACCCCTATCCCGGGTTCCAGGGCCAGTATTTCGAGATGCCGACGCGCAACGTGGTGCCCAAGCCGGTGCAGCGCCCGCACCCGCCGCTGTGGGTCGCGTGCTCGCGCCGCGAGACCATTCACCTGGCGGCACGGGCCGGCATCGGCGCGCTCACCTTCGCCTTCGTCGACCCGGCCGAGGCGGTGAAGTGGGTCGGCGAGTACTACGACATCATCAAGTCCGACGAATGCGTACCGATCGGCCACACGGTGAACGCCAACATCGCCATGGTCACCGGCTTCTCCTGTCACCAGGACAGCGAGGTGGCGATGGCGCGCGGTCTCGACGGCTTCAAGTTCTTCGGCTACGCGCTCGACCACCACTACATCTTCGGCGAGCACACGCCGGGCCGCACCGACATCTGGCAGAACTACGAGAAGGCGCGCGACCACATGCCCACCAGCGGCGGGCGCGGCGGCATCGGCACGCCGGCGGAGATCGCCGCCAGCCTGCGCCAGTTCGCCGACGCCGGCGTCGACCAGGTGATCTTCATCCAGCAGTCCGGGCGCAACCAGCACGCGCACATCTGCGAATCGCTTGAGCTCTTCGCCGCAGAGGTGATGCCGGAGTTCCATGCCGGCGAGGCCGAGCGTCAGGCCAAGAAGCAGGCCGAGCTGGCGCCCTACATCGAGGCCGCGCTGGCCCGCAAGCCGCGCATGCCGGCACTGGCCGACGCCGAGATCCCGGTGGTCCAGGCGCTCGGCCGCCAGGTCGCCGAGCAGGCCAAGGCCGAGGGCGGCAAGGTCGCCGACTTCGGCCGCGGCGGCGCCAGCCAGGTCCCGCTGGAGGACCCGGCCAAGCAAGCGCAAGGCGACTGAGTTCTTCTCGACGCGCCGCGTCGAACCCCCACCTCACCCCGACCCTCTCCGCCCCGCCGGCGGAGAGGGGGCGATACGTCGATGCCTGAGAAAGCCCCTCTCTGCCCATGGGGGCGGAGAGGGGTTTGGGGTGAGGTGGGGGTTCGCGAAGCGAGCTAAGCCGCCGGCGGCAGGTAGCGCCTCACCGACAGGATGCCGAGGCAGGCCTCGGCTGCCTCGCGTCCCTTGACCTTGAAGTGGTCGTGGAAGAAGCGCTGGTGCTCCTCGCCCTCATGGAAGTTGTGCGGCGTCAGCACCGCCGACAGCACCGGCACGTCGGTGTCCATCTGCGCCTGCATCAGCCCCTTGATCACCGCGTCGGCGACGAACTCGTGCCGGTAGATGCCGCCGTTCACCACGAAGGCGGAACAGATCACCGCGTCGAACCGCCCCGACCTGGCCAAATCGCGGGCCAGCAACGGGATCTCGAACGCGCCCGGCACGTCGAACACCTGGACCTCGGCGGTGCCGTTGGTGCGCCGGGCCAGCTCGTCCAGACAGGCGATGCGGCACTGGTCGACGATGTCGGCGTGCCAGCGCGCCTGGACGAAGGCGATGCGGTGGTTGGTGGTTTGGTCTTGGGAGCTCTGATTCATGGCTTTCTCCTGTGTTCAGAGACCAGAATCAGGGCGTACGGATAAGCCCGGCGGCCGTCCGCGAGGGACGACGCAAAGCCGCTCCGTTCTCTTCCATCCGGACTATCACCGTCGGCTTCGGAATCGCACCGAATCTGCTGACCCCTCCGGCGGGTGCCGGAGGGCGCTCGCGGGCTTCAGAGTCGCCTCTGTCACCGCCGGTGGGGACTTTCACCCCGCCCCGAGAACGCGCCCCGCCGATCGACGAGGCAACGCAATTCTACGAGGCCGGATGGCGGGCTGTCGACGACGCCGGCGCATGGCTGGCATGCAACCCACAATCTGTCATTCCCGCGAAGGCGGGAATCCAGGCCGACCGTCGCGAAGCGTTCACGCGGAGACGCGGAGTCGACGCACCAAGGGCTCCACGTTCTCCGCGACTCCGCGTGCCAGATTCAGCCGTTGCCTGGATTCCTGCCTTCGCAGGAATGACGATTACGCCCGCGCCTGAAGTGCAGCCTTCTGCCGCCCGTCGGCATCGAAGTTGTCTGGCGCGAGCCAGGCGTCGAAAGCGCCCATCACGCGCGGCCAGTCCCCGTCGGTGATTGCGAACCAGGTCGTGTCGCGGCTACGGCCCTTGTAGACGATGGCCTGGCGGAACAACCCCTCGTACTGGAAGCCCAGGCGCAGCGCGGCCGCGCGGCTCGGCGCGTTCAGGCTGTCGCACTTCCACTCGTAGCGCCGATAGCCGAGGTCCTCGAAGGCATGGCGCAGCATCAGGTACATCGCCTCGCTGGCCACCGCCGTGCGTTGCAGCCGCGGCGAGTAGCAGATGCCGCCGACCTCGATGGTGCCATTGGCCGTATCGATGCGCATGTAGCTGGCGATGCCGGCCGCCCCGTCGCCATCGACGATGGCGTAGTACTCGAGCCCGTTGCGGGCGATCAGCGCCTGAAGCGTCGCGTCGAACGCCGCGCGGTCCGCGAACGGCCCGAACGGCAGGTAGGTATAGAGGCTGGCTTCCGCGTCCTTCAGCGCCGCCCACAGCGCGTCGGCATGATCGGTCGTCAGCCGCTCCAGCCGGCAGAACCGGCCCTCCAGCGTCACCAGTTCCGGATACCGGGCCGGCCGCCAGTCCGGCAGCGCCGGGCCGATCGGCTGGCCGAATTCGTTCACACGTTCACTCATGGCGCGCGACCTTAAGCCAATGGCATGACAGCGGAAACGACCATTCCGGTTCGGAATCCGCGACCAAACGCCTATATCTACCCGAACGATTGACGAGGGAGACGGCGATGCGTCGATGGGCGGCCGTCCTGACGGCAGCGGGGTTGGCCATGACGGTGGCGGCGTGCGGCAGCGGCGAGGCGGTCCAGGCGGACGGCAAGCCCTATCACCACCTGGCCGACGGCACCTTCCGCAACCCGCCCGGCAGCCCGCCGCGCACCGCCGGCTTCGGCGACTACGTCTCCTTCATGGCCCGCCGCGTGACCAGCCGGACCAGCGACGTCACGGTTCCCGACGGCCACGTGATCCCGCAGGACCAGGCGCTGGCCGGCCTGCGCGCGATGGAAGGCCAGGACACCGTGACCTGGCTCGGTCACGCGTCCTTCCTGCTGCACATGGCGGACATGTGGGTGCTGACCGATCCGTATCTCGGCGAGGTCGCCGGCCCGTTCGGCTTCGGCCCGCGCCGCTACGTCGCGCCCGGCATCCCGATAGACCGGCTGCCGAAGATCGACGTGGTAATCATCTCGCACAACCACTACGACCACCTCGACGCCGCGACCATCGAGGCGCTGCCGAACAAGGAGCGGATGTACGTCTTCGTGCCGCTCGGGCTCGGCGAGTTCTTCCGCAGCCGCGGCTACCGCCAGGTGTTCGAGCTCGACTGGTATTCCGGTGTCGTGCATGGCGACCTGACCATCACCGCGCTACCGGCCGTGCACTTCTCGCGCCGCGGCCCGTTCGACCGCAACGCCACGCTGTGGGCCGGCTTTGCCATCGACGACGGCAAGAGCCGCGTCTACTTCGCCGGCGACACCGCCTATGGCGAGGTGTTCAAGGAGATCGGCCAGAAGGTCGGCCCGTTCGACCTCGGCCTGATTCCGATCGGCGCCTACCTGCCGCAATCGATCATGAAGGCCTCGCACGTCACGCCGGAGGAAGCCGTACAGCTCGCCGACGACGTCGGCGCGGCACGGACGGTCGGCATGCACTGGGGCACGGTGACGCTGACCGACGAAGAACAGTTCGAGCCGCCGCAACGCTTCCGCGCCGCCGCCGAGGCCGCCGGCTGGTCCCCCGACCGTGCCGCCATCATGCGCATCGGCGAGACCTGGCCGCTCCAACGGCCGGGGTCGTAGCCTCGCAAAGAGATACCCGGGTCAAGCCCGGGTATGACGGGTTCTTTTCTTGTCGTCATGCCCGGACTTGATCCGGGCATCTACGCTCAATCCCAATACGTCTTCCGCAACTCGCGCTTGAGCACCTTGCCGACGGCGCTGCGTGGCAGGGCCTCGATGAAGTCGACGCTCTTCGGCGCCATCACCGGGCCGAGCTTGTCGCGGCAGAGCTGGATCAGTTCGGCGTCCTCGACCGTGTGGCCCGGCGCCAACTCGACCACCGCCTTCACCGCCTTGCCCCACTTCTCGTCCGGCACGCCAATCACGGCGGAATCCTGCACGGCCGGATGCGCC
>CAZVLI010000196.1:0-1499 GCA_964627965.1 uncultured Rhodospirillales bacterium | reverse complement strand
TCGACCTCCAGCGGGAACACGTTGAAACCGCCGGAGATGATCAGGTCGCGCTTGCGGTCGGAGATGTAGACGAACCCGTCGGCGTCGATCGAGCCGAGGTCGCCGGTATGCTGCCACCCGCCGCTCTGGATCGCGGCCGTGGCCTCCGGGTCGTCCTTGTAGCGGAACATCGTCGTCGGCCCGCGCACCACCAGCTCGCCGACCTCGCCAGGCGGCAGTAGCACGCCGTCGTCGCCCATGATGGCCATGTCGGCGACCGACGCCGACATCAGCCCGACCGATTTCAGCCGGTGCGCCTTGGCCGGGTCGTCCAGCGCCGCGTTCATCGCCGCCGGCGACATGAAGGTCAGCGGGAAGCCCGATTCCGTCTGCCCGAACGACTGGCAGATCACCGGCCCGAACATCTCGCGCGCCTGCGCGATCTTCTCCACCGCGAACGGCGCGGCCGCCGACATCAGGTAGCGCAAGCTGGAGAAGTCCGTCGTGCGGCAGTCGGGGTGGTTCATCAGCATGTAGATCAGGGTCGGCGGCAGGAACAGCCACGACACCTTGTGCGCCTCGACCTTGTGCAAGATCGCGCCGAGGTCGGCAGCAGGCATCAGCACCACCGTGCCGCCCAGCGCCAGCGTCGCCATCGCCACCACGCCGCCGGCGTGCGTGATCGGCGCCACGGCGAGATTCACCGGCGGCGCGTCGAACGGCATGTCGGCCATGAAGCCGAGCGAGTTCCAGGCCAGGAACGACGGCCCGCCCTGGGTGATCTTCGGCGCCCCCGTCGTCCCGCCGGTCGAACCCTGGAAGCCGACCGCGTCGGGTGCCAGCTCCACGTTGCACGGCGCATCCGACGCGCCATCGCAGAAACGGGCGAGCGACGGCACGCCGTCCAGGTCCTTGTCCAGGCACACCACCGTCCGCAGCGAGCCGACCCCGGCGCGAATGTCGTCCAGCAGCGGCGCCGCCTGGCTGTGGATGAACAGCGCCTTGCACGCGCCTCGGCTCAGGATGTCGACATTGATCGCAGGCGCGTTGCGCAGGTTGATATTCGACCACGCGCCGCCAGCCTTCAGCCCGCCGAGCAACGAGGCCAGCGCCAGCGACGTGTTCGGGCTCAGCACCGCGAACGAATCGGATGGTTGCAAACCAGCGGCGATCAACGCGTTGGCGAACCGGTCGGTCAGCCGCGTCAGTTCCGGGTACGTCATCGTGCCGGTGTCGTCGACCAGCGCCGCGCGGTCGCCGGCGGTCCGCGCCGCCCGGTTCAGCAGGTGGGTGTAGTTGAGATCCATTCGGCGTGCCCTCCCAGGCCCGCCGATCCTACACGCGCTGGAACGCCCACTTGAAGGTCGGGGCGTCGCCGTCGACGGTGGCACGCAGCACGATCTGCTCGCAGCGCCGGATGCTGTCGAGTTCGCCCAGGTAGACGCTCTCTTCCAACGACAGCTCTCCACCGGCGCAGCGGAAGCGCCAGCCCTTGCCGCTGGCGGTCTTCAGCAGCACGA
>CAZVLI010000195.1:0-7221 GCA_964627965.1 uncultured Rhodospirillales bacterium | reverse complement strand
AACGGGAAGTAGGACGGCCGGAACCGCATCTTCACGTTGTCGACCTCGAAGAACGCCTTGCAGAAGGCCTCCAGCACGCCCTTGAGGTGGCCGAGATGGGTGGTCTTGTCGATCACCAGACCTTCGAGCTGATGGAACATCGGCGTGTGGGTCATGTCGCTGTCGCAGCGATAGGTGCGGCCGGGCACGACGATGCGGATCGGCGGCGTGTCGTTCATCATCGTGCGCACCTGCACCGGCGAGGTGTGCGTGCGCAGCAGCATCGGCGCCTCGTCGCCGGCCGGCGGGAAATAGAAGGTGTCGTGCATCTGCCGCGCCGGATGCTCGGGCGGGATGTTCAGCGCGGTGAAGTTGTGGAAGTCGTCCTCGATGTCCGGACCTTCGGCGATGACGAATCCCATGTCGGCCCAGATCGCCGCGATCTCGTCCATCACCTGGCTGACCGGGTGGATGCGGCCGTCATTCTGCGCCGGCCGCACCGGCAGGGAGACGTCGACGCGCTCCGCCGCGAGGCGCGCATCCAACTCGGCGCCGTGCAGCGCGTCGCGCCGGGCGGCGATGGCGTCACCGACCTGGTTCTTGAGCTGGTTCAGCGCCGGGCCGGCCAGCTTGCGCTCGTCGGCGCTCATCTGGCCCAGGCCCTTGAGCAGCTCGGTCACCTGGCCCTTGCGGCCGAGCGCGCGCACGCGCAGTTCTTCCAGCGCCTCCAGGTTGCCGGCGGCCTCGACGGCGCCAAGCAATTCCTGGCTCAGCGCCTCGATCTTCTCGGTTTGCATATGATCCACCTGCCGTCGAAATCAGCTTCGCTTCGCCGACGGTCCAGCGGATGTCCTGTCGGGACGACCCTCTGGCGTCAGCCGGCGGCTGGCAGGGCGGCTTGCGCCTTCTCCACCAGCGCCTTGAAGGTCTCCGGCTCGCGCACAGCGAGGTCGGCCAGCACCTTGCGGTCGACCTCGATACCGGCGAGGTGGAGACCGCTCATAAATCGGGCGTAGTTGAGGCCGAGTTCGCGGCTGGCGGCGTTGATGCGCTGGATCCACAGGGCGCGGAAGTTGCGCTTGCGCACGCGGCGGTCGCGGTAGGCGTACTGCCCCGCCTTCTCCACCGCCTGCTTGGCGACGCGAATGGTGTTCTTGCGCCGGCCGCGGTAGCCCTTGGCCTGCGAGATGACCTTCTTGTGGCGGGCGTGGCTGGTGACGCCGCGTTTGATACGTGCCATCTGTCCGCTCCTCCTAGCCGCCGTACGGCATGAAACGCTTCAACATCTTCTCGTCGGCCTCGGCCACGAGGGCAGTGCCGCGGTTGTTGCGGATCTGCTTGTTGGTGCGCTTGATCATGCCGTGCTGCTTGCCGGCCTGGGCGCGGCGAATCTTGCCCGAGCCCGTGAAAGAGAAGCGCTTGGCGGCGCCCCGCTTGGTCTTCATCTTGGGCATTTCGGTCTCCTCTGGAGAAGACGCCATCTCGCGATGACCTGACGCGACGGCCGGGCATGCCCGTTTCAGCCACGGCGCGTCGGATTTCGGAACGGCGGTTTATAGCGGCGGTCGTCGGCGGTTGCAACCGAGATGAGACAGGAGATGCTCGGGTCGAGCCCGGGCATGACGACATCAATCCGGACCCTGGAAAACGCGTCATGGCCGGGCTTGTCCCGGCCATCCACGTCCAGACGCTTGCACGCCGTGCAACAAATATGCGCGGAGCTCAGTCGCGTACGAACACCGCCTGGATTCCTGCCTTCGCAGGAATGACGGCAAGCCTCTATTTCGGAGAGATCACCATGGTCATCTGGCGGCCCTCCATCTTCGGGAACTGCTCGACCTTCGAAAGCTCCTCGAGATCCTCGCGTACCCGCTCAAGCACCTTCAGGCCGAGGTCCTGGTGCGCCATCTCGCGGCCCCTGAACCGCAGCGTCACCTTCACCTTGTCGCCCTCGTTGAGGAACTTGGTCATCGACCGCATCTTCACGTCGTAGTCGTGCTGGTCGATGTTGGGCCGGATCTTGATCTCCTTGACCTCGATGATCTTCTGCTTCTTGCGAGCCTCGTTGGCCTTTTTCTGGGCCTCGTACTTGAACTTGCCGAAGTCCATCACCTTGCACACCGGCGGCGCCGCGTTTCCGGCAACCTCGACCAGGTCGAGGCCACGATCTTCGGCATAGCGAATGGCACGGTGGGTATCGACGATGCCATGGTTCTCACCATTCTCGTCGACGAGACGGACCTGGGCGGTATCGATCTTGTCGTTGACGCGCGGTCCTTCGCGGGACGGCTGTGCGTCTAAGGGTCGGCGTGCGATGAATAGACCTCCTTTCAGCGCCCTCGGCCGCCGATTGGCAGCCGTACGGGCAGACCCGATAACCGGTACTCGCACGAGCACCGGCCATTTACCAGATTACATGGTAACGCGTTTGGTTGCCAAAAGCTTTACGCCGGCGATCAGGCCGCCGGCGCGTGACCCTTCAGGCGCTGCGCCTTGGTCACCGCGTCGCGCGCCGCCTCGGTCATGGTGAACATCTCCAGGTCCTCGGTCTCGGCCTGCTCGACCGGCCGGATCGCCATGTCGGTGTAGGTCTTCGAGGCCGGATCGGCCTGCACCCGCTTGCGCGCCCGGTGATGGCGCCAGGCGAACAACGCCAAGCCGCCGTAGGTGGTGATCAGCTCCCAGGCGCGCTTCGGATAGAAGCTCCATATCGGCTCGATCGGCATGCCGGCGCGGCGGTCCTTGCGCACGCGCAGGCGCAGGAAGCCGCCTTGCTGCGGATGCACGCCGAAGAACTTCATCACCGCGCCGATCTGCAGCACCTTCTGCCAGATGCGCACGGGCTTGATGCCGCAGGCGACGGCGCGGCGCATCAGCGTCTCGATATGCTCGTCCGTGTAGTACCAGTCCCAGGCGTCGCGATAGACCTGTTGCAGCTCCTCCGGGCTCATCAGCGGGTGCTGCGTGGTGACGTGCTCCAGGTCGTACTTGTTCAGGTCCGGGTCCATCCAGGTCCCGGCCTTGTACATGTTGCGATGGTCTTCCGAGCCCGGCAGCGGCGTGAGTAGCGTGAAAGCCAGCAGGTCGACCGGCAATTCCCGCTGAATGACCTCGATGTCGTGCTTGATCGACTCCGGCGTCTCGTTCGGGAAGCCGAGGATGTAGCCGGCATAGGTGATGACCCCGGCGTTGCGCCACGCCTGGAACATCTCGCGGTACTCGGTGATCTTGTTCTGCCGCTTCTTGGCGTGCATCAGGCTGGCCGGGTTGATGTTCTCCAGGCCGATGAACACGGTGCCGCAGCCGGCGCGCGCCGCCTTCTCGATGAAGCCGGGGATGCGGTGGCACAGGGTGTCGACCTGGATCACGAACGAGACCTTCAGCCCGTCGCGCTCCTTCAACTCGATCAGGCGGTCGAAGATCGCCTCCCAGTTGCGGTTGCGGGCGAAGTTGTCGTCGGTGATGAAGTAGCGGTCGATGCCCTGTTCCAGGTTGGCGCGCACGATACGCTCGATGTCGTCGCCGTCGCGCCAGCGCGAGATCCGCCCCTGGACGTTGATGATGGTGCAGAAGGAACACTGGAACGGGCAGCCGCGACCGGCATCGAAGCTGGTCACCGAGCCGTCATAGCGCTTCACCAGCTCGGCCGGCAGGAACGGGATCGGCTGGCTCTGCAAGCCCGGCAGGTCGTCCATGTAGTTGTAGACCGGCTTCATTTCGCCATTCATGGCGTCACGCAGCAGGTCGCCGAGGCGTCCCTCGGCCTCGCCGGCATAGATGGTGACGCCCATGTCGAGCGCCTCCTGCAGGTCGAGCGTCGGCTCCTTCAGCATCGACAGCACGCCGGAGACGTGGAAGCCGCCGATGGCCACGGGGATGCCGGCGTCGCGGAACCGGCGCGCCATGTCGAGCGCGCGCGGGTACTGGTTCGACTGCACGCCGACCAGGCCGACCAGCGCCATGTTGCCGAGCGGCTTCAGCTCGGCGATCAGCCGGTCGAACGGCACCGGGTTGTTGCACTCGTCGTAGGCGTCGATTTCAAGCTCGACGTCCGGGCCCAGCATCTTCTGCTCGTCGACGTCGAGCAGCAGGCCGTACATGGTCGCCAGCGAGTTGGACGGCACCCAGGCCTTCCACCACTGGATCACGTAGCCGCGCTCGTCGTAGTGCGATGGCTTGATCATCACGACGCGGAAGCGTCGCGTCGCACCCGTCTTCGTGCCGGTCGCGGTTTCGGTCGCTGGCGTGGCGGAACTCTGCATGGCCGCTCCTCGTCCCCTTCGCAGGCGCGGAATCAATGGTGCCACGTTAAGTGAAAAAACACCAAGATGCAGCCATCATGGCCAGACTTATGGCAATCGGTTCAGGCCGGAAGGGGCAGGGGCATGAACGGATCGCGCGGCGCCATGCTGCCAATCATGGCGGCCATCATGGTCGTCTTCGGAATCATCATCGTCGGCGGTGCCTGGCTGGTCTTCGAGGGCCCGCAGGCGCTGGCCGGGCCAATCGCGCAACGGCTGCCGCCCTCGGTCGGCCTCGCGCTGGGCGACAAGCTGGTCTACCGCCACCGCTACGCGCGCAGGCCGTGCGACAGCCGCGCCGGGCAAGCCGCGATCTCCACGCTGCTCTACCGGCTGCACGAGGACCTCGAAGACAAGCCGAAGGTCGAGGTCGTGGTCATCAACCACGGCGCCGCCTACGCCTACCCGGTGCCGGGCGACCGGATCATCATGCACAAGGGCCTGATCGACCGGGCGCGCAACGCCGACGATGTCGCCGCCGTGCTGGCCCACCTGATCGGCCACGTGCAGTATCGCCACGCCCTGGCCGGCCTGGTGCGCCAGCTTGGGCCGGAGGGCGTGCTGCTCTACCTGCGCGACGACTACAACGCGATGCGCGAGCGCATGGCGGAGCTGATCGCGCACGTCGCGCGCACCTCGTTCAGCGTCGAGGAAGAGGAACTGGCCGACGGCTGGGCACGGGCGCGGCTGACCGAGGCCGGTCTGAACCCGCACGGCTTCGACGATTTCCTGGCGCATCTCGGCAAGGGCAACCGGGTACCGATGGACCAGCGCCGCTTCATCTCCAACCATCGCCGCATCGGCGAAGCGCCGGCGGCGCCGCAGGATGCCCGTCCGGCGCTGAACGACCTGCAGTGGAAGCAGCTCCGGTCGATCTGCAGCTAGGTTGGTTCGTTCAGGGCCTCGATGACGCGGCACTGCTCGATGCGGCCGCCGGCGCACTGAGCGACCATGTCTTCCAGCTCGGTTTCCAAGGCCCTGAGCGCGGCGAGGCGCTTGCGCACCGCGACGAGCTGACGGCTGGCGATGGCGTCGGCCTCGGCGCAGGGGCGGTCGGGGTCGTCGGCGAGATCGAGCAATTCGCGTACCGCCGCCAGCGGAAAACCCAGCTCCCGCGCGTGACGCACGAAGCGCAACCGCGCCACCGCGCTGTCGTCGTAGCGACGCTGGTTGCCGGCGGTGCGCGGCGGGCTCGGCAGCAGCCCGATCTGCTCGTAGTAGCGGATCGTCGGCACCTTGGTTTCGGTCAGCCTGGCCAGTTCGCCGATAGCATGATCGGACACGGCGATTTACCCCTTGAAGCTCTAGTTGCTAGAGACATTAGGTTTGCGTCAGTGCAACGCAACCCCGGAGCCCGGCATGTCCGCGCACTGCCACGCGCATAGCAGCGACTTCACCGGCGCCGATCCGCGCTATCGGCGGGTGCTGTGGACCGTCGTCGCGATCAACCTGGCGATGTTCGCAGTCGAGATCGCCGCCGGTGCCGCCGCCGACAGCCGCAGCCTGCAGGCCGACGCGCTCGACTTCCTGGGCGACGGCCTGACCTACGGCCTGTCGCTGGCGGTGATCGGGATGGCGCCGGTGTGGCGGGCGCGGGCGGCGATGGCCAAGGGCGTGAGCCTGCTGGCGATGGCGGCCTTCGTGCTGGGCTCGACGCTCTATGCCTTCCTCGGGCCGGGCCAGCCGCACGCACCGACGATGGGCGTGGTCGGCTTCATGGCGCTGGGCGCCAACCTGGCCAGCGTGCTGCTGCTGCTGAAGTACCAGAAGGGCGACGCCAACGTACGCTCGGTCTGGCTGTGCAGCCGCAACGACGCCATCGGCAACGTCGCGGTGCTGATCGCGGCGGCCGGCGTGTGGGGCAGCGCGACGGCCTGGCCGGACCTGCTGGTGGCGCTGGGCATGGCCGGCCTGTTCACCTGGTCGGCGGTCCAGATCATGCGCCAGGCATCTAGCGAGCTTCAGGCCAGCAGCGCGTCGACCTCGGCCAGCACGTTGGCCAGCGGGAGCTGATTCAGCGACGGCTTGCGAAGCACCTTGACCCGGGCGCCGCGCGGCGCGGTGCGCTTCGGGTCGCTCTCGTGGCTGAACAGGACCAATGACGGCGCGCCGGCGATGGCGGCGACGTGCATCGGCCCGGTGTCGTTGCCGACCGCCAGCGCCGCGCCGCGGAACAGCGCCGCCAGCTCGACGATCTCGGTGCGGCCGGTAAGGTCGATGGCATCGCGACAGGCGGATCGGATTTCCTGCGCCAGCGCCGCCTCGCCCGCGCCGCCGACCACCACGACCGTCAGGTCGCGCTGGGCCAGCGCCTGCGCCAGCGCGGCGTAGCGACCCGACGGCCAGCGCTTGGCCGGACGGTGCGCGGCGCCGCCCGGCACCAGCACGGCATAGCGGCGCGGCAGGCCGAAGCCCTCCAGGCTGCCTTCGAGCCACGACAGGTCGGGATCGGGGACATCCTCGATACCGGCGCGGCGGAGTTGCTCGCGCTGCCGGTCGATGGTGTGGATACGGCGCCGGTCCGGGTTGTCGTCGGGGTGCGAGCAGCCGGGCGCGATGCCGGACCACAGCGGTTTCGGCGTCGGCCACAGGCGGTAGTACCAGCCGGTGCGACCGGACGTCTGCAGGTCGTAGACCATGTCGAAGCGCCCACTGCTCAGCGCACGGCGCAGCTTCCACAGTAGATCGACGCGCCACAGCGGCGGCCGGTCGTCGATCCAGACCTCGTCGGCGACGCGGGCTGCCGCCGCCAGGTCGGCGAAGGGCGATCCGGTCAGCAAAACGATGTGGGCATCGGCGTGATGCTGGCGGATCGCCCGCATCGGCCCCAGCGCCATCACGAAATCGCCGAGCGCGCCGTGCTTGATGACCAGCACCCGGCCCGGCACCTGATTCATCGGCGGCCGAGCACGTCTCGCTAGACGTCCAAGGTCGCGGCCTG
>CAZVLI010000194.1:6471-7237 GCA_964627965.1 uncultured Rhodospirillales bacterium | reverse complement strand
GATCGGCTTCGACATGGGCGGCACCTCGACCGACGTCACCCACTTCGACGGCGAGTACGAACGCTCCTTCGAGACCGAGGTCGCCGGCGTACGCATGCGCGCGCCGATGATGCACATCCACACGGTCGCGGCCGGCGGCGGCTCGATCCTGACCTACGACGGCGGCCGCTTCCGCGTCGGCCCCGAGAGCGCCGGCGCCAATCCCGGCCCGGCCTGCTATCGCCGCGGCGGCCCGCTCACGGTCACCGACTGCAACGTCATGCTCGGCAAGATCCAGCCGGAGAACTTCCCCGCCGTCTTCGGTCCGAACGGCGACGAGCCGCTGGATGCCGACGTGGTGCGCGAGAAGTTCGCCGCTCTGGCCAAGGAGGTCGGCGGCATGACGCCGGAGGAGGTCGCCGAGGGCTTCCTGCGCATCGCCGTGGAGAACATGGCCAACGCGATCAAGAAAATCTCGGTGCAGCGCGGCCATGACGTCACCGAGTACACGCTGAACTGCTTCGGCGGCGCCGGCGGCCAACACGCCTGTCTCGTCGCCGACACGCTCGGCATGACCAAGGTGTTCCTGCACCCCTATGCCGGGGTGCTCAGCGCCTACGGCATGGGCCTGGCTGACATCCGTGCGATGCGCGAGCGTCAGATCGAAACCGCGCTGAACGACGAGACCCTCGACGTGGTGCACGAGCGCTTCGCTGAGATCGAGGCCGAGGCGCGCAAGGAAGTGCTCGACCAGGGCATCGAGGACGCGCGCATCGAGGTCGTGCGC
>CAZVLI010000194.1:0-6451 GCA_964627965.1 uncultured Rhodospirillales bacterium | reverse complement strand
CGGCTCGCACCAGCCGTTGCTGGTCGATCTTGCCGACGAAGCGACGATGCGCGCCGCCTTCGACGAGGCGCACCGCTCGCGCTACGGCTTCTCCGCGCCGGAACGCGTGCTGCTGGTCGAGGCGATCTCGCTGGAGGCAATCGGCGCCACCGACACCGCCGACGAGACACCGATGGCCAAGCGCGACGGCGGCACCTTTGAGCCAATCCGGGTCGCGAAGATGCACACCGACGGCAAGTGGGCCGAGGTACCGCTCTACGACCGCGACGCGATGCGGCCGGGCGACGCCGTCGACGGCCCCGCCATCGTCATCGAAAAGACCGGGACCAACGTGGTCGAGCACGGCTGGCGCGCGGCGCTGAACGACTACGGCCACCTGATCCTCACCCGCGTCATTCCGCGCCCAAAGACCGAGGCCATCGGCACCACGGTCGACCCGGTAATGCTGGAGGTGTTCAACAACCTGTTCATGTCCATCGGCGAGCAGATGGGTGCCACGCTGGCGAACACCGCCTACTCGGTGAACATCAAGGAGCGGCTCGACTTCTCCTGCGCGCTGTTCGACCCGGACGGGAATCTCGTGGCGAACGCGCCCCACCTGCCGGTCCACCTCGGCTCGATGGGCGCGTCGGTGAAGGCCATCGTCGACGGCAATGCCGGGCGCATGAAGCCGGGCGACACCTACATGCTGAACGCGCCCTATGCCGGCGGCACGCACCTGCCCGACGTCACGGTCATCACCCCGGTGTTCGACAAGGCGGGCAAGGACATTGTCTTCTTCGTCGCCGCGCGCGGTCACCACGCCGACATCGGCGGCCGCACGCCGGGGTCGGCGCCACCCGACAGCACGCATATCGACGAGGAAGGCGTGCTGATCGAGAACTTCAAGCTGGTCGACCAGGGCCGGCTGCTGGAGGCCGAGACCCGCGCCCTGCTCGCCGGCGCCAAGTACCCCTGTCGCAATATCGACGACAACATGGCCGACCTGGCCGCGCAGATCGCCGCCAACGAGACCGGCGTGCGCGAGGTGCGCAAGATGGTCGACCACTTCGGTCTCGACGTCGTGCAGGCCTACATGCGCCACGTGCAGGACAACGCGGAGGAGCAGGTCCGCCGCGTGCTCGGCGTGCTGAAAGACCGCAGCTTCACCTTTCCGCTCGACAATGGCGCGCAGATCCAGGTCGCGATCAAGGTCGACCGCGAGGCGCGCTCGGCGACCATCGACTTCACCGGCACGTCGGAACAGAACCACGGCAACTACAACGCGCCGCTGGCGGTCTGCCGCGCGGCGGTGCTCTACGTCTTCCGCACGCTCGTCGGCGACGACATCCCGATGAACGAAGGCTGCATGAAGCCGCTGAAGCTGATTGCGCCGGAAGGCACGATGATCAGCCCGCGCTACCCGGCCGCGGTCATCGCCGGCAACACCGAGGTCAGCCAGGCGATCACCGACGCGCTCTACGGCGCGCTCGGCGTGCTGGCCGGCTCGCAGGCCACGATGAACAACTACGTCTGGGGCAACGAGCGCTACCAGAACTACGAGACCATCGCCGGCGGCACCGGCGCCGGGCCGACCTTCGACGGCTGCTCCGCCGTGCAGAGCCACATGACCAACACCCGGATGACCGACCCGGAGGTACTGGAGAACCGCTTCCCCGTGCGCGTGGAAGATTTCTCCATTCGCCTCGGTTCCGGCGGCGCTGGCAAGCATATCGGCGGCGACGGGGTGGTCCGTCGCATGCGCTTCCTGGACCAGATGACCGTGACCGTCCTGTCCTCGCACCGCGATACCCAGGCCTTCGGCGTTGACGGCGGCGAGCCCGGCGCGGTCGGCATCAACCTGGTGGAACGCAAGGACGGCAGCAGCGAACGCCTGGCCGGCAACGACGAGGCTGAGCTGCATCCGGGCGACGCCTTCGTGATGGAAACCCCCGGCGGCGGCGGCTACGGCCGCGTCGCGTAGGAGCGAGACAGATGGCCGAGATCGAATACTTCTACGCCGCGCATTCCGCCTTCGCCTATCTCGGATCGGCGCGGTTCATGCAGATCGCCAAGGCGGCCGGCCGCACCATCGCGCATCGGCCGGTCGACCTGCGCAAGGTGATCGATGCCTGCGGCTCGGTGCCGTTCGGCAAGCGCACGAAGGCGCACGCCGCGTACTACTTCCACCGCGAGATCGAACGCTGGTCGGAAGAGCGCAACGCGCCCTGGATCGGCCGCATCCCGACCCACCACCGCAACGACATCACGCTGCCGAATTGCACGCTGATCGCGGCCATGCAGCAGGGCCACAACATCGACCGCTTCGCGCATGCGATGCTGGAGCAGCACTGGAACGCCGACGCCGACCTGGCCGACGCGCCGACGCTGGCCGCCATCGCGCGCTCGGTCGACCTCGACCCGGATCCGATCCTGGCCGCAACCGACTCCGCCGAGGTGCGCAACACCTACGACGCTTATACCGAGGAAGCCATCGAGCGCTCCATGTTCGGCTCGCCGACCTATTTCGTCGACGGCGACATGTTCTACGGCCAGGACCGCCTGGAGATGGTCGAGCGCGCCTTGAAACAACCCTACGCCGGCACCTGGCCACTGAGAGCGAGCTGAACATGCAACGAATTGGTGACTTCACCCTGGACCGGGTGATCGAGTCCGAAGTGCCCCTGATCCCGGCGGCCGACTTCTTCCCCGACTCGACTCCGGACGTGGTCGAGGCGAACAAGGACTGGCTGCAGCCGACGCACCTGTGCCCGGACACCGGCAAGCTGGTGCTGTGCATGCAGAGCTACGTGGTGCGCACCGGGCGCCAGAACATCCTGGTCGATGCCTGCGTCGGCAATGACAAGGAGCGTACCAACTTCCCGTCCTGGAACCGCGCGCAATTCCCCTACCTCGCGGCGCTGGCCGCCGCCGGTTTGCAGCCGGAGGACATCGACGTGGTGCTGTGCACGCACCTGCACGTCGACCACGTCGGCTGGAACACGCGGCTGGTCGACGGCCGCTGGGTGCCGACCTTCCCGAACGCGCGCTACGTCTTCGCGCAGCGCGAGTATGACCACTGGCAGGAAGAAATGCGCACCGATCCCGCCGCCGCGCATCCGCTGGCCTTCGCCGACAGCGTGCTGCCGGTGATGGAGGCCGGCAAGGCGACGCTGGTCGACATGGACCACGAGATCGACCACGGCGTCTGGTTCGAGCCGGCGCCGGGCCACACGCCCGGCAACGTCGTGGTGAACCTGAAGTCGGGCGATGCGACCGCGATCTTGAGTGGCGATGTGGTCCATCACCCGATCCAGCTCGTCCGCCCGGACTGGTCGAGCCGCGCCTGCGCGGACCGCGACCACTCGCACAAGACCCGCCGCGCGCTGCTGGAACGGGTGGCCGAGACCGACACGCTGCTGGCCCCGGCCCACTTCGCCAGCCCCAGCATCGGCCGCGTCACGCGCAAGGGCGACGCCTTCGGCTACGAGTTCCTCTAGCGGCCGTAGCCGGCGCTGGCGGGTAGCCAGGTCGCAAGTTCAGGGACAGCCAGGACCAGGAACAGCCCGGCGATCATCAACAGCACGTAGGGCCAGGTGCCAGCGATCACCTGGCCCAGCGGCGCCCCGCTGATGCCCTTGATGACGAAAAGGTTCATGCCGACCGGCGGCGTGATCAGCGCCAGCTCGAGGTTGATCATCAGCAGCACGCCGTACCAAATGCGGTCGATGTCGAGTTCCATCAGCACCGCCAGCACCACCGGCGTGGTGATCAGGATGATGGCGATGGTCTCCAGGAACATGCCGAGCACGAACACCACCGCCATGACCGCCAGGATGAACAGCATCGGCGACAAGCCGATCGCGACCACCGCCTCGACCAGCTGGGCCGGCAGCCGGATGATGGTGACGGCGTGGCCGAACAGCGCCGCGGCGGCCAGGATCGAGAACAGCATGGCGCTGGTCCGTACCGTCTGGACGGCCGTGTCCCAGAGATCGCGGAAACCGAAATTCCGGTACACCACGACTCCGACCAGCAGCGCATAGAGGCACCCGATGGCCGCCGCCTCCGAGGCCGTGAAGATACCGGCGTAGATGCCGCCCAGCACCAGCGGCGGCATCGCCAGCGCCCAGACGGACCGGCGCACCGAGCGCCAGACCTTGCCCGCCCCGGCCCAGGGCGCCCGCTGCACGTCGCCGCGCATCGCCGCCTGCGCCATGCACCAGGCGGAGAACAGCACCGCCATCACCAGCCCCGGCAGGATGCCGGCCAGGAACAGCGCCCCGATCGAGCTCTCGGTGACGATCGCATAGAGAATCATCGGTCCCGACGGCGGAATCAGGATGCCGAGCGTGCCGCCGGCCGCGATCACCCCGTAGGTGTCCGACGGGCGATAGCCGAACCGCTGCATCTGCGGGATCGCGCTGGAGCCTATAGTCAGCGCGGTGGCCACCGACGAGCCAGAGATCGCCGCGAAGATCGTGCAGCTCAGCACCGTCGCGATGCCCAGCCCGCCGCGCAGATGCCCCACCAACGCATTGGCCGCATCGTACAGGTCGTCGACCACCCGCGCCCGGATCATCACATGCGCCATGAAGGCGAACATCGGGATCACGGTCAGCAGGCCGTTGTTGAGGCTGGCGAAGACGGTGTCGGCTACCGAGTTCAGGTGCCCCTCGGTCGCCAGCATCACCACCATCGAGCCAACGCCCAGCGCGGCGAAGATCGGCGCGCCGGTCAGCAGCAGCGCCACCAGCCCGAGCAGGACGGGGAACGCGATCATCGGCGCAGCAGCGTAAAGATGCGGGCGGCCGCCGCGACCATCAGGAACACCCCGCCCAGCAGCACGAACGACTGCGGCGCCCACAACGGTGCCTCCATGTACCCATCGGAGTACATGCCGAAGTCGATGGAGAAACCGACCATCAACAACGCGGAATAGGTAATGGCGCCGGACAGCGCCAGCACGCAGACCATTCCCCAGATGCCGGCGACGTGACGCCAGATGCCGCGCGCTCGGTCCGTCAGCAGATCGACGCTGATATGTTCGCCGCGCAACAGGACATCGGCCGTGCCGAGCATGACCAGCGCCACCACGAGATACCCGGAGAGTTCCTCCGTCCAGGTCACCGGCGCGCCGAGCACGTAGCGCATGAACACGCCGTAGCTGGTGATCGCCAGCATGACGATCACCAGCAGCGCCGCCAGACCGACGGCGATCCGGGCGACGAAGCCGACGGCGCGCTCAGGCGCCGACGGCACGCCGTCGGTCTCCTGCGTCACCTCAGCCGCCGATCTTGTCGACCAGGTCCAGCAGCTTCTTGCCTTCGTCGCCGGTGGCGTCACCAAAGGCCTTGTCGAAGGCCGGCAGCATCACCGCTTTCAACGCGGCAATCTCATCCGCCGTGGCGATGTGGACCTTCATACCCTTGCCGGTGAGATTGTCCGGTGCATCGGCGGCGGCCTTCTCGGTGTCGTCGACCGCCCAGAAGGCAGCCAGCTTGCCGGCCTCCACAATCGCCGCCTTGTTGCCGTCGGACAGCTTGTCGTACCAGCTCGGGTTCACGTAGCCGTGGAAGAACACGGAGAACAGCGGCAGCACCGTCGCATGGTCCTGAACCTCGTAGTACTTGCGGGACCACGCCGCCGACACGTCGGTCATGCCGGCATCGATCACGCCCGTCGACAGCGCCTGATAGACCTTGCCGCCCGACATCGCCACCGGCGCGGCGCCCATCGCCACCAAGCCGGAATCGGCTACCGGGTTGAGGCCGCGGATCTTCACGCCCTTGAAGTCGTCCGGCGCGATCAGCGCCTTGCCCTGCGAGGTGAACACGCTCATCCGCGTGGTGAACAGCCAGGTGACGTTGCGCACACCCTTGCCGAGCAGCTTCTCTTCCAGGTAGCTCGCCGCTTCCGAGCCCGGCCACTTGGCCAGCGTGTCGAGGTCGGTAACCGTGAATGGCCGCAGCGTCACGTTCATGATCGGCAGGGTCTTGCCCCACTGCGGGTTGATCGAGAAGGCGCACTCGATGTTCCCCCTGGCGACGGCGGCGATGTTCTCGCGCGCGCCGACCAGGCTGTTGGCGCCGAACACCTGCACGTCGATATCGCCGTTCGAGCGCGACTCGACCTCTGCCGCCCAGCGGTCGATCACCTTGGCGATATGGTGCGCCGGCGGCAGTTGATGGCTGCAGCGCATCTCGGTCGCGGCCTGCGCCGTGCCCGCCGCGACGATCGCGGCTGCCGCCGCCAGTCCGAACAGCATTCTCATGGGTGCTTCCTCCATAGATTGACCGGCGGTGCGTGTGCCGCCGTTGCCCTTAATCTGCCAAGGAGCGGGCGGCGATAGAAGCCCTGACTTGCCGGCGGATCACGCGCGGCCGAGCGGCACCGCCGTCGTCTCCTTGATCCGTTCCATGGAAAAGCTCGCGGCGACGTCGTTCAGCGGCACCCGCTCGATCAGTCGACG